>CAMDOP010000221.1 GCA_945903675.1 Crenothrix polyspora | reverse complement strand
GAATAGGGTAAGACGCAATAATAAACCCCCCCATTTTTATAGGATGCGCTTCACTTTGTTCAGCACATCCTATAGGGGTATTTTATTTTTTGCGAGTTACCTAGGGAGTGGACGGCCGCATACGAATGAACTCAAAAGTATGCGGATGTACCAAAAGCAACGCCGCCATTACAGACTTTAGTTGTCAGTCTTTTTAAACTTAATAACTTTATTTAAAGGACTCAGATTGATTTCATCAATCACTATTTGCGCTCGTGAACTGAGCACGTAGGCAACAGTAGCGGCGACATCTTCGGGTAAAATCGCCTGGCTTTCATGGTCGCCGGGTTCAAAATTAAGCTCGTTGAAAAAGTTAGTTTTAACCATGCCTGGATTAATTAAACACACACGTACGTTACTATTAGCTGATTCTTCACGTAGGGCTTGGGTAAAGCCACGTAAGGCAAATTTACTAGCACAATAAATAGCGCCTTTACGGCTACCTTTTAGCGCAGCTTCCGAGCCGATATAAATTAAATCACTGTGTGCTCTGCGTTTTAAGCTAGGCAACAAGGCTTTGCTGAGAAAAGCTTGGCTGGTAAAGTTGAGGTTAATGAGGGCTTCGATTTGTGGATAAGAAAACTCTTCCAGTGAACCGAACTGACCTATGCCGGCTGAGAACACCACAGCATCAAGTTCTGGGCAGGTTTTTTGTAGCTCGCGTATTTTATGCGGAATCGCTTTTAAGTCGCTTAAATCTAGCTCTAGAGCACTGAAGTTAGCAATGCCTTGACTGAACTGGCTGCAATCGCGGGAGATACCAATCACTGTGTGACCTAGCTGCAATAAATGTTGGGCAATGGCTCTGCCTATACCAGAACTTGCGCCTGTGACTAGAACCGTCCGTTTTAAAGTGTGCATGGAAAGAATTTGTCCTTAGGAATAAAGCTTAATAGTTGTTCGGTGCAGTACTCGGTCATTTCTTGCTCTAAGGCTTGTCGGTAAGACACCATGCCTAGATTACTTTCTAAGGGACCTGCAAAGAGCTTTTCCTCAGGATAGAGTTTTTGTAGCTTTTTAAAGAAGCTTTCAGGTAGTCTGAAAGCGCCTAAGCTGACAGAATGTAGTTGCTTGGGATTAATGATAGCAAACACCTGTTCAAACAAGCGACTATACTGTTGCTGGTAATCAACTTGATAGATCATCGGGTCAAAACGTAAGCCTATCGGCCAGCCTTGTTGTTGTAGTTTGCTTAAAGCATCAAGCCGACGTTCCAATGAAGGCGCTTTGTCTTCGACTTTTTTAGCGACTTCATCAGGATTCAGACTGAAGGCTATGATGCAGCGCTCAAAAGCTTCGCGATTTAATAGGCTGCGGATTTGGGTGCTTTTGGTTCTTAATTCTAACCAAGCATTGGGGATTTGTTCAAAAAACGGTATAAATTGCTGTGCGAATGAACTAACTGGCTCCAAGGCTAGGCTATCGCAATCATAGCCCGAGAAAAAATGCACGGCTTCATCAGGTGTCTCCGCACAGCGTTGCTTGATATCTGCTTGAAAGTCTTCATAATTAACGAACAGCACATAATGCGCTGATTGATACATGCCTTGTAAAAAGCAGTAGCGACAATCGTACAAACAATTGAGCATGTGCGAGAAATAATAGTTTCTTTCTGCACCTATGCCATAACCGTTAGGTGTTTCCGTCGTAAAATGTTTATACTTTTCAGCCAGTATTAAAGCAGGATTTTGCTTTTGTAGGCGAAAGTTCTGGGCTTTAGGGTTGAACACTTCGCCATAGCGCTCACAAGTAATGGTTCTGGCGCGAGGAAAGCGGCTGACAATATCCAAGACTCGTGGATGTTGTAAAATGGCAGCTTCTATATAAATTGTTTCGATCATGAATCTGAGTTTATCGCAGGTTATTTGTATCTTTAATCGACATTTTATAGGAAAAGTCTTGTGATTGTTTGCGCAGCCCTCATATAGGGTAAAATACTTTTAACATTACCTACACATAGCGAACATGAATACACAAAAAATTGGTTTTATCGGCGGCGGTAATATGGCATCCAGTCTGATTAGCGGATTAATTGCCAGCGGCCATTCTCCAGAGCATCTTTGGGTCTCTGATATTAATCCAGATACCTTGAAAGCGTTGGCGCAAAATTTGAAGGTTAATATCTCGGCAAGCAATGATAAAGTTATTAGTGAAGTTGATGTTGTGGTATTGGCCGTTAAGCCACAAACATTGCGTGATGTAGCTAAAAGTGCTGCTGCCGTTATTAAAGAAAAAAAATCACTGATTGTATCTATTGCTGCGGGCATAAGTCAGCAAAGTTTGACTGAGTGGCTGGGCGATGATGTCGCTATTGTTCGTTGTATGCCAAATACTCCCGCTTTGGTATTAACGGGAGCTACGGCTCTACATGCTAATACTAAGGTCAATGCGGAACAGCGTAGCCTAGCTGAAAATATTATGCGCTCTGTGGGTATCGCTTTATGGGTTAAAGAAGAAAGCGAATTAGATGCCGTGACGGCGGTATCAGGTAGTGGCCCCGCTTATTATTTTTTGCTGATGGAGGCTATGGAAAAAGCAGCTATAGAGTTAGGCTTAACAAATGAGACTGCACGCCTGTTGGTTCAACAAACCGCTTTAGGTGCAGCCAAAATTGCATTGGAGTCTTCTGAATCACCTGAACAATTACGTAAGCGTGTCACTTCACCAGGTGGCACAACGCAACAAGCCATTAGTACCTTTGAACAAGGTGGCTTTACTGAGCTGGTTTCAAAAGCATTGCATGCTGCTAGAGACCGCTCCATTGAAATGTCTAAGCCATCGGAGCAAAACTAATGGGTACAACTTACATGACTGATCCGATTATTTTTTTAATCGATACGCTGTTTTCACTTTATATAATGGCTATTTTATTACGCTTTTTATTGCAGTGGTGCGGTGCTGATTTTTATAATCCGATTTCTCAGTTTCTGGTAAAAATGACGCATCCACCTTTAAGGATTATGCGTCGTTTTGTACCTTCTATTGGTAAAATAGACAGCTCTTCGTTGGTACTTATGCTGAGCCTGCAGATGTTGGCTGATTTTTCTATATTGCTGCTTAAAGGTGTAAGTATCAATATTGGTGCCTTAGTTATATTGTCCATGACGCAATTGATTTCTTTGTTGCTAAATGTCTTAGTGTTTTCAGTATTTGCCAGAGCCATATTGAGCTGGATGAATCCAGGTGCTTTTTATGCTGCAGTTTCTATTGTAGAAGCGTTGTCCAACCCCATACTGAATCTTTGTCGCAAAATGATCCCTAATTTAGGTGGTATAGATTTATCCCCTTTAGCTGCTTTATTATTGTTACAAATGGCAAAGATGGTTGTATTGCCGCCTTTACATGAATTGGCGAACTTGGTTGGTTAAATAGTAGTGGACTTCTAGGTGCCTTAATAATGAATAATCCTGATTTACGTTGGCTACTCATTTTTACCAGTTTATGTTTTATTCTGGGCAGTGCGCCTGCTCATGCAAAAAAGGTATACCGTTGGCTGGATGAGCAAGGTGATATTTATTTTTCAGATCAAGTGCCTCCTGAACATATTCAACATAGTCGCGCAACATTGAGTCAAACAGGGCGGGTACTGGAAGTGACTGAGCAGGCCCAAAGCAAAGAGCAAATCGAACAGGAAAATCGTTTGCAAGAACTACGTAGGCAGCAGGAAAAATTAATTGCTAGCCAAAAAGTTCATGATAAAGCCTTGTTGAGTTCTTATCATTCTAAAGAAGATATGTTGCTCGCTATTCAATCAAAAATGGAGGTTTTTGATAAACAAAAAGATATCTTTGAAGGAAATATAGGTCGTCTTACTGAGCAACTTAAGAATCAGCAGCACCAAGTCGCAGCTTTAGAAACCGCTGCTCAAGCGGTACCCAAGGATTTGCGGGATGAGTTGATGTTAAGTCAGACCCGACTTACGCAAATACAAAATGCCCTGCGTAGTCATCTTGAAAAGCAGGAGCAAATTAAGAAAGTAGATGAGGCCGATGTTGCTAGGTTTTTATTCTTAACTCAAACTACAAAGGATGTGGTGCCTAGAGCTAAAATACCCAGTATTAAAGAAGCTAATGAGTTGGGTTTATTTTATTGCGAAAATGATTACCAATGTAATAAGGCTTGGGAGATAGGGCGGAATTTTGTTAATTTTTATTCTACGACCGAGGCGGATGTGTATAACGACAAGCTTATTATGAACCGTCCTCCTCCTAAGGATACGGATATTAGTTTGTCGTTATCAAAGTTAGCTATTAATGAAGATGACTATCAGATTTTTTTGGATATTCGTTGTCGTCCTTCTTTAATGGGTGAGCTTTTATGCGCAAGCCCCAAGATTAAAGCGATACGATCCTCATTTAGAAGTTATATTAACGACGCCTTATCGCGGGCAGCTCTTAATAATAAAATGCCAGGGCTTTGATTGGTGATTAGTTAGGTAAGGTTCAATATGTTGAGCTCAAGAGTCCTAAGCGTTGCAATTCAGAGTTGAAATCGCCTCACTCAACAACTTGGCTGATGGCCTGCAACGTCCGCGCACCGAAAAACACCCCGATAAACTTTGGCAGCACATTGGCCCTGCGCCTTGTTCAATGCCGTTGATCCGGTCATTTACTCCATCTTGGGCTGTTAAAATCAAGATTAGCAGAGGCGTTTTTAGGTGCCTTAATCTGCTCATTAATTCCAATCCGTCGATATCCGGCAAGCCTAAGTCAAGTACAATAAAAGCAAAGCCTTGTGCTTGCAACAAATGTTCAGCATAAGCTCCTGTGGTTGCAGATGTGGCGGCATAACCGCTGTCTGTCAAGGTATATATAAGTCATCAGCTAATACTGCATCGTCTTCTATCAATAGAATGTTCATGAGCTGAAAAGAGAGGGGGGTATGAAAGGTGCGTGAAAGGCAATAAGACTAAGATAATGCTTAAAGTAATCAATTGATAGTAGTATCAAAGAATCATACTGTCAAAAATCAGAGTCTCAAAGCTAAAAGCTAGTATTTATAAACAGGTTAGTTTTGGATAAGTTGGCAGCAATAAATGGCTACCAACTTAAAGCGGGACAGCTTCAGCGCAGACGAAAGGCTCCGGGCGAAAGACTAAGCCTAGGAGGCCTAGCAACTTAAGGTGTGACAGGTACTAGGCTTAACCCTTTGCCTTTCGTCCTTTGTCTGCGCTTAGTAGAGTCCTGTCTAAAAGTGAATGATTAAGCTAGTGTCCCGTATTAAATTGGTAGCCCAATAAATATAGTAATGGCAGCTGATACAGGTTGATTAGTTTTGAATTGATCGTAAACATGTGGATCTGTTTCTGTTTACATAACTTGATAGTTATAGTCACTTGCTATCTTTAACTTAAAATACAAAATCATGCGAAGACCCAGAAAATTATTTTACCCTCTATCCATTTTACAATATCTTGGTTTTATTTTTACCCTAAGCACTTTTTGGCACGGCAACCTCTCTGCAGAACCCCTGACTTTACTTCAGGTGCTTAACTTGCTTGAAGCACACAACCCATCCATTGCCAATGCCAATGC
>CAMDOP010000220.1 GCA_945903675.1 Crenothrix polyspora | reverse complement strand
TTTATAGGTGGTTTATGAATTTAGTAAGAGACAATAAAGCAGAATAATAAAATCCTATGTAGACAATGAGTATTATGCATACTAAATAATAGTATTACTTTTAATAATTGTTAGTTGTATATAAACACATAAAAGATGGGGGGGCGGTATTAAATATATAAAATCAGTTGTACAGCGGCATCCATTTTCAGTAGCAATTATTGGCGGAGGTCCTTCCGGTTTAATGGCAGCAGAAGTATTAATTGAGGCGGGGTTTAAAGTAGATTTATATGAAGCTATGCCATCAGTTGGGCGAAAATTTCTAATGGCTGGTAAAGGAGGTATGAATATATCAAACAATGAGCCAAGTGATGTATTTTTATCAAGGTTTGGAGATAGAAGTGAATATATGAAAAATATATTTAATAATTTTACTCCAACTGAATTGCGGAAGTGGTTACATGAGTTAGGTATTGAGACAATTGTTGGTACATCAGGCAGAGTATTTCCATCTGATTTGAAGGCCGCACCTCTTTTACGTAAATGGTTGCATAGATTACGTGCAGCTGGAGTAAGCTTTCATATACGACATCGGTGGATGGGCTGGACAGAAGATAAAAGCCAGCAGTTAATATTCAATGTGCAAGGTAATTGGCTAGAAGTTAAAGCAGATGCAGTCATATTAGCTTTAGGAGGGGCAAGCTGGCCACAACTAGGCTCAACTGGTGAATGGGTGAGTTTATTGGCGAGGCAAGGTGTGTTAGTTGCTCCACTTAAATCTTCTAACTGTGGATTTGAATATATATGGAGTGAATATTTCCGTAAACAATATTCAGGGCAACCTTTAAAATCTATAGGAATTACTTTTAGCTGCTCGACTGGGACAGTTACTTATCAAAAAGGTGAGTTGATAATTACTGAATATGGCTTAGAGGGAGGCATAATTTATACGTTATCTGCGATAATACGCGAAGAGATTGCTTTAAAAGGATATGCAATTATTTTTTTAGATTTAATTCCAAATATTAGCAAGGATGTAGCACTTAGTAAAATAAGTAAATGTCGAGGAAAGCAGTCAGTTGCGAATCATTTGCGAAAGCAACTGGGTATTAAAGGTGCAAAAGTGGGGTTATTAAGAGAAATTGTTCAATCTGCATATTTTAGTAATGATGATCAGATATGTGCATTAATAAAGTCGCTTCCGATAAAATTGATTGCTGCAAGGCCAATTGCTGAAGCTATAAGTTCGGCAGGTGGTGTTGATTTAGCAGAGCTAGATCACAATATGATGTTGATAAACAAGCCTGGCATATTTTGTACAGGTGAAATGCTAGATTGGGAGGCTCCAACTGGTGGCTATTTATTAACAGCATGTTTATCGCTAGGGCGAGCAGTTGGAAAGGGAGTAATTGCCAATTTTGATGTAAGTACAAGTAATTTAATGTCGTAATATTTGAAGGATTAATTAACTAGTAACGTGATCAAAAATTGTACATTTGTTTAAATGTACAAAATATATGAGGCGTAATAAGAGGTTGAGTATGAAGACACCAAAAAGTCTAGAGCCACTAGTGCGTGATGGGCTAGTTGATGAAGTGGTTCGACCACTTAAAAGCGGTAAAGAAGCTGTTGTTTATGTGGTGCAATCAGAGGGTGAAATTCGTTGCGCCAAAGTATATAAAGAAGCAAATAAACGAGGTTTTCACAAACAGGCTTTATACCAAGAAGGTAGAAAAGTTCGTAATAGTCGTCAAGCTAGGGCAATGGAAAAAAATAGTCGGTTTGGACGAAAACAACAAGAAGATGTATGGCAAAATGCAGAGGTGGATGCTTTATATAAATTATCAGCAGCTGGTGTTCGCGTGCCGAAGCCATATAACTTTGTCGAAGGTGTATTGCTCATGGAGTTAGTAGTAGATGAGCAGGGTTCAGCGGCACCAAGACTTAATGATTTAACATTAACACATGATTTAGCAATTGAATACCATAGTCATCTAATAAAAGAAGTTGTGAAGATGCTTTGTGCGGGAATCGTACATGGCGATTTATCGGAGTTTAATATACTAATCGACTCAGTTGGTCCAGTTATAATTGACTTGCCGCAAGCAGTAGATGCAGCGGCTAATAATAATGCGTCTATGATGTTGGAGAGGGATGTCAATAATTTAGCGAATTATTTCGGGCAATTTGCACCTGAGCTCTTAGAGACCAATTATGGAAAAGAAATGTGGAAAGTGTACGAAAGTGGTCACTTGAAACCGGATTACTTATTGACTGGAAGCTATAAGCAGAGTGAACAGCGTTCAGATTTAAATAGTGTAATGAGAGAGATTAATGATGCGCGTGAGGATGCAATTAGGCGTAAATATGAACAAATTGAATGATAATGCTGAGGATAAGTCAAAAAAATAGTATTAATGTAAACTCAGAATACATGGTTGTGAGTATGATTTAGTGAAGAGGTTGTTGAGAATAAAATATTAAGGGAATTTTATAACGTATTAATTTTAAATTGATTTAAAGTGATCATATTGTATTTATCTAAACATATCGAATAAATATGAAATTTCACATAGTTTATGGCTTGACAAGGATGATTGAGCTGGTAGACTGATCGCTCACTAAATTGACTTGGTGGCATTGATTTCTTGTTAAACAAGAATAAATGGGAAAATGGAAATATACTATAGAGCCTTAATCAATAGATTGGGGATTTGTTAATTTTTAGGAGGTAGAAATGGCAGCTACAACTGAATCAGTGAAAACTGATGCTGCGGAAGCACCGCTGTTAAATGTAAGAAATATGGTATTAGGCTCTTTGGTCTATATCTTGTTTTACGGTTGGGTACGTTGGTACGAAGGCGTTTATGGCTGGTCAGCTGGTCTAGATTCATTTGCACCAGAATTCGAAACATATTGGATGAACTTCCTATATATCGAATTCGTTTTAGAAGTTTCTACTGCAGGTATTTTGTGGGGTTACCTCTGGAAATCACGTGATCGTAAAGTAATGTCAATCACTCCTAGAGAAGAGTTGAGAAGACATTTTACACATTGGACTTGGTTAGTAATGTACGCTTGGGCTATTTATTATGGCGCTAGTTACTTCACTGAGCAAGATGGTACTTGGCATCAAACTATCGTTCGTGATACTGACTTTACACCAAGTCACATCATTGAATTCTATTTGAGCTATCCTATCTATATCATCACTGGTGGTGCAGCTTTCTTATATGCTAAAACAAGATTGCCAACCTACCAAAAAGGTTTGTCTCTTCAGTACTTAGTATCAGTAGTTGGTCCTTTCATGATCTTGCCGAATGTTGGCTTGAATGAATGGGGTCATACATTCTGGTTTATGGAAGAGTTGTTTGTTGCTCCTTTACACTACGGTTTCGTATTCTTCGGATGGGCTGCTTTAGGTGTTTTAGGTGTTGTAAACATAGAAGTTCAAGCAATTGCTAAACTTCTGAAAAAAGACTTAGCTTAATTAAGTCTTTACAATAATAGCTATCTCCTCGCTGTTTCGTCCAATTTCAAGACGAAACAGCAAAGTGGAAGATAGTCATTAATAAAAATAATTTAAATCCTTTAGGAGGTAAGCTAATGAGCGCATCTCAATCAGCTGTACGTTCACGCGCTGAAGCAGTTAAAGCTTCACGCACGTTCGATTGGCTAATTTTGTTTACATTGTTCTTCGTTGTACTTGGTGGTTATCACATTCACTATATGTTAACTGGTGGTGACTGGGATTTCTGGACTGATTGGAAAGATAGGCGTCTATGGGTAACTGTAGCTCCAATCGTTTCAATCACTTTCCCTGCTGCTGTTCAAGCTGTGTTGTGGTGGAGATACCGTTTACCTTTCGGTGCGGTAGTTTGTATTTTAGGTTTGCTTTTAGGTGAGTGGATCAACAGATACTTAAATTTCTGGGGTTGGACTTATTTCCCAGTAAATTTCGTATTTCCATCAAACTTGATGCCAGGCGCTATTGTTCTTGATGTTGTTTTGATGCTGTCGGGTAGTATGACTGTAACTGCTGTTATCGGTGGATTGGCTTATGGCCTATTATTCTACCCAGGTAACTGGCCTGTTATGGCTCCATTACACGTGCCAGTTGAATATAACGGCATGATGATGACTTTAGCTGATTTACAAGGTTACCATTATGTAAGAACTGGTACTCCTGAATATATCAGAATGGTAGAAAAAGGTACATTAAGAACATTCGGTAAAGACGTTGCTCCAGTATCAGCGTTCTTCTCTGGTTTCGTGAGTATCATAATATACTTCTTGTGGCATTTCTTTGGTAAGTGGTTCGGAAGCACTGCTTTCGTTGAAGCTTCTTAAGATTGTTGCAAAAAAATAAAAAGACTAATGATGCTTTGCTATCATTAGATACTCTAAGAACAATAGATTCTCTATTATAGAGGAGGATATATGAAAATATTCAAAGACAAGGTTGCTAAATTATCCTTTGTCGCACTGCTGATTACAATGACAGCAGCGATGTTTTATACACCAACTGCATCTGCTCATGGTGAAAAGTCGCAAGCGGCATTCATGCGTATGCGTACTATTCACTGGTTTGACCTGAATTGGTCAAAAGAAGAAGTGCCAGTTAATGATACAATGACAATTTCAGGTAAATTCTTCGTATTTACTGGATGGCCTGAAACTGTTGATAAGCCCGAAATCTCTTTCTTGAACATCGGTATCCCAGGACCTGTATTTATTCGTGCAGGATCTTGGATCGGTGGTCAATTAGTTCCACGTTCAGTATCTTTAGAGCTGGGTGAGACTTATGAGTTTAAAGTATTATTGAAAGCACGTCGTCCAGGTGACTGGCACGTTCACACTATGTTGAACGTAAAAGGCGGTGGTCCAATTATTGGTCCAGGTAAATGGGTAACTGTTACTGGTTCTATGTCTTCATTTGTTAACCCAATCACTACTTTAACTGGTGAAACTGTTGACTTAGAAAACTATAACTTGGGTAATACTTACTTTTGGCATGGTTTATGGTACGGTATTGGTGTCTTATGGGTAGCTTACTGGGCTCGTAAACCAATGTTTGTTCCACGTTTGATTGCTGTTGATGCTGGTAAAGCAGATACATTAATTACTGCTGCTGACAGAAAAGTTGCATTAGGATTTGCTGTAGGTGTTATCGGTATTGTTGCTATGTCAATGGCTAGCACTAACGAGAAGTTCCCTATTACTACTCCTTTACAAGCTGGTTTGTTACGTGGAATTAAATCAATTGACATGCCTGTACCAACAGTTGCTGTTAAAATTGAAGATGCTACTTACCGTGTACCAGGTCGTGCAATGCAAATGACCATGACTATTACTAACAATGGTGATTCAGCTGTACGTTTAGGCGAATTCAACACTGCTGGTGTACGTTTCTTGGATGCTAATGTTGCTCAAGACGAATCAGGTTATCCTGATGACTTATTGGCTGAAGAAGGTTTGACTGTTAGCGATAACAGCCCACTTGCTCCAGGTCAAAAAAGAACAGTTCAAGTAACTGCGTCTGATGCAGCATGGGAAGTTTACCGTTTAGCTGACTTGATCTACGATCCTGACAGTCGTTTTGCTGG
>CAMDOP010000219.1 GCA_945903675.1 Crenothrix polyspora | reverse complement strand
GGAAACCAGTTGCCATGGATGGCATTCTAAACTCAATTAATGTACTGATTTATATTAAAAATATAGTAATGTAAATTCTAAGCTGTACATGATTACATCCCTGTACACTGGATCCCGGCAGTCCATGCCGGGATGACGGCTCTGACGTTAGTAGCCAAAAATCAAGGGCTGTTTTTATCGGTAATTTTTATTTTTTCCCACTAAAAATCACATAGAGCCAAGAAATTGTTACTCGTGGAGAACTAAAGCAATGGAAGAACGATTAAATCAAAAAATGGATGCACAATTCCTTCAACTGGAACAGCGCATGACTATTAAATTGGACAGATTAAGGTTGTTGCAATAGCAGCAGTTACTACGCTGGTTAAGATTCTATAACTCTTAAAAAGCAGATATAGGTGGATACACCCTAACGTATCCTATAAATAACTGGGTTAATATTCGCGAATTATGTATCAGTGAAGGTAGTTTGCCCCGAAGAGCAACGGGGTTAGATTTAGATTGGGCAGAAGTACTTCAAGCAGAATCATTGACTGATTAGGATTTGTGTCAAGTTATTCAACTAAAGAAACTGTTTAGAAAAATTGGCTAGGGCAATCGCTATTAAGGCGCCCATCATCCATTTTAGTAAATTAAGATCCGCTTTAATGGGTGCAAGTTCAATCTGAAGATCCTTTTTTGTAACTAACTCAGACTCTTCAATGGCTGCTCTCATCGCACGGTTAAACCTTCCGCTTGCTTTTGATCGAACCCGGCTTCTTGTAATTTTAAAACAAACTTATGTGTATCAAAAGTAATCGTGGCCATGTAAAACTCCATGAGATTTTATTTTCTACCATTATACAAGCTTAAAGTGATTCTATAACTTAAAAATCAATGACGACAAAATTAACTGAAATAACTGGAATAACTGGGGTCGGAATAACTGGGGTCGGAGTAAAGTTATGTCAGTTTGACTGATGGGTTTCGCGTTGCTCTACCCATCCTACGCGATAAGGAGGTGCAGACTTTTTTTTAAACGACGTATCCGATCAAATAATTGAGCATCTACGAATGCCGCCACTGGTTTCCCATCTTTTTTAATTAAAATCGAATCATGTCGATATTGAACTTGATTAAGCATTTCCCCTAGATTTTGACGAAAAACAACGGCATTTACTTCATTGATCATGTTGGCGACACCTTAATTTAATAAGTCAATGGTAGGTTGATAATTATTTTTTGCCTATGCATTGGTTTTTATTCGCTCATGTATGAGAACAGTACTTTAGCGATTTACATGGTCTGTAAAACAACTTGTAAAAACGACCAGCTAATACGTGAAAACAGCGTCAAACTACCAAGGCTTATGGACAACGGGACTTTAATCCGCTAGCTAAATTGTTGTTACTGCGAACGTCTGCCCCCTATTATTGCTTTCTTGAAAATACCCTTGTATAAGTTATCCGTCACAGCCATAATGATCAAAACAATCATTTTAACCATTACGGATTGAATACAATGATCAACATGACGTCAACAGAAGCCAAAACACATTTTGGAGCATTACTCGATATGGCTCAACGCAACCCAGTGACTATTGAGAAAAAAGGTCGTCCTGTCGCAGTCATACTTTCTGATAGTGAATACAAGGCTTACCAACAGTTAAAACTACAAGTGTTGCAAATCGATTTAAATGCCGGCATTCACCAAGCCGACCAAGGGCTATTGGTTGATAGCGACACTGCTTTCAATGGTCTTATTTAAAGCCGCATCATCATTATAGCAAGCGCAAAATTTACCGCACTGGCACTACAGGATTTAAAAGAAATACGCGATTTCATTGCCAAAGATAAATCCGGAATTGCGTCCCAATATATGACAATGCTAAAACAAAAATGTGAACTTTTAGCAAGTTCGCTAGGGCTTGGCGTTCAGAGAGACGAATACTGCAAACTGTATAAATTTCCAGTCGATTCATATTTAATTTTTTATCGCCCTTCGCAAACAGGCATCGATGTTATACGCATCCTTCACGGTAACAGAGACATTGATAGTGTTTTTAATTCTCAGAGTTAAAGTCAAATCAAGTACACACTATAAGTGTGTGATTATTTGCTTAAACCCCACTTTATTGTCTTAACGATCCCTGTCTCAAAATTCTCATCATTAATGCAAATATGTGCATTTAATAAGGTGACCCCTTTTCTTTCTTATCAGAGTATTTGATTAGAATTTTAATGATGTTACCCACTACGATTCACATAGAGCCTTTTTAACTAAGCCTATTTGCATCAATTAAGCACGTAGGGCGTATAGTGCACTGTATTACGCCGCAGGGATGTGTAAAAACTCTATAATCATTGGGGTCACGATATTAATTATCCGGCTGTACCAGCAAATTGTATAGGGTAAATAAAATGAGACTTTCAGTTGCAGAAAATAAGGCCGTTTGTCATTTACTAAAGGGTGCTGATCCCAAGGGTCGTATCTACTTATTTGGTTCGCGTACAGATGATGCTAAAAGGGGCGGTGACATTGATTTGTTTTTTGAGACTTCAACTATTTTGAACTTAAAACAAACATTAACACTGGAATATTTATTATCCGCAACTTGTGATACCAAAGTGGATTTGTTGGTAAAAAATCCCGGACAGGAAGAGCAGCCTATTTTTATGATTGCCCGCAAAGGAATTCTATTGTGAGTATAGAAAAAGAAATTTTGTTGGGTATATTGATGCTTGTAAACAGCGAATTGAGAAACTGACTTACTCCTTAAACAAGAATCGCGATTTGTTCCCCTTGATCATTAAATCTGTTGCTCATTTCTCTGATGAACAAGAAGAATCTATTGATGCACTCATTTTGCGATATTCTCAGATGGGCTTGCGTTGCTAGGATAATAATACGGCATAGTTCCCACGTTCCGGCGCGAGAATTCATCCAGCAATGCGCTGGCGTTGCTTGAATCAAGCTAATGTCTTCTGTTGGTGTATTTGACATCACTATAACGTATTGTTAATGTATCCATCATGAAAGCGGAATTATTATTCAAAGATCGTATTTTACAAGGTGCAAAGGGCTTTGCTGAATTAGTCTTATGGCATCTACCGACAGCGGTTCCAGGTAGTGGTCACTCTTTTAAATACCGCTTGGCCCTAGTGATTAATGGCGTATGTGTTTTACGTTACGAAAATGAATCAGGCAAAGCGGATTATAAGCCTATTAGCGGGATTGAAACTGCTTATACGTTTGAGTCACCTCGCCAATTATTAATGGATTTTTGGCATGATGTTGATATGTGGAGGTCGCAACATGAATGAAGTAACGATTGGTATTTCCAATAGGCAAACAATACCCTAGCGTTTCTTATCGGCTTGGGAAAGTGGTGAACCACAAGCGGCTTACATCGGTTTTGAATCAGAAGAACAACTTTGGAATACGCTAACCTTAAAACGCTGGCAAATTCTAAAAGTCATGACGGGTGCGGGTGAATTATCGATCCGTGAAGTAGCCAGGCGTGCAGGTCGTGATATAAAAGCAGTGCATGGTGATGTTACAGCGCTATTATTATGTGGTCTTTTGGAAAAGTCTGACAATGGCAAGGTGATATTTCCTTATGCTTCGGTGCATGTTGATTTTATGTTGCATGCTGCTTGAAGGACAAATAAAAACACGCTTATTAGAAGTTGGTGTTTAAATAATTAAAAATAGTTCACCTCTACCTGGCGCATGGCGGGGTTTGTAATCGCGCGTATCAGACTTTAAAAGCGATTAAATCCTTCATAGATACCGACCGACATCAAACACGTTTAGGTACCTTCACTTAAATCGATAAACAAACGATAGATTAAGTTGTTCCTAACTGTCATTGGCTAAGTTACCAAGGCAATATTCCCTTTGCAGATTTACATTATGAACAAGCTGATTGTGGTTTATTTGTTTACCGTTGTGAATATATTATTAATTGTTAACTATTTATTAAGAAATTCGCTAAACTAAGATAATTTCTTATTGAGGTCAGTTATGCCAACCATCAGTATGTTTTACGGTATACTTATTTTAATGTATTTTCGAGATAATCGACGACATCATCTTCCTCACATTCACGTGCGCTACCAAGGTGAAGAGGCGGCGATATCAATTGATGACGGCTCTGTGTTCGATGGTCACCTACCTCCCAAGCAACTAAAAATGGTTCAGGCATGGATTGAGATTCATAAGGAAGAGTTGGTCGTTGACTGGGATCTGGCTGTCAACGGTGACGAACCTTTCCGTATTGCCCCACTTCAATAAGGTAACCAAAATGCTGATTGATGTGATTTCTGTTCGTGTACTTCCAGAGTTTCAACTTGATCTCGTGTTTAAGAACGGTGAAAGACGTAAATTTGATATGCGCCCACTGTTATTAATGAAACCTTGGAGCCGTGTTGCCACTCCCCTATTGTTTGATCGTGTCCGAGTTGATTATGGGACAGTTGTTTGGCCCGGTGAGATTGATGTTGCCCCAGAAACACTTTATGATGACTCGATGTTACAAGAATAATACATACCAAAAACAATAAAGGACAGACCACACATTTGAAGCCTTGCCTTTGCATAATGAACAAGCTGGTTGTGGTTTATTTGCTTCCCGTTGTGAAAAAAATAACTGGGGTGAAATAACAGGGGTCGGAGTAAAGTTAAAAAAAATAAAGCAGCAACAAAACGGGGACAGGCCACTGTTTATTTTAAACGATGAGCTTCAATTGAGCTGACTTGCTATCACCACCTCTGGCAGTCGGCTCACCTTAGCGTGCCAACTTTAATTAAATACTCTCCATCTCCCTCCCCTTTTCCAATACCCAAGACTTATTGGTGGCATTATTAACATGATGATTGGGTTTTATAAATCGTATGTTTTGTTGATGTCGAAACTGGAGCGTCTGATGTAGATTCATCAGTCTAGTGAGTCCTCAGGATTGCCTCCCTTTTTAATTTAGCCTATTTACATCAATAAAACTGAATCTATTTGTAAACAATTTGCTTAAGTAGCATAAAGTCGTACTATTTATGCATATAAAATATTGATTTTAGAGATAAGCTCATGTTAAACATACCGTTACAAGAAGCAAAAGACAAACTCTCGGAGTTGATTTCCTTAGTAGAGCAAGGCGAAGAAATTTTTATTATTGCCGATAATAAAACAAAAATTAAACTTGTCTCTTTTACTGAAAAACCAAAAAAAAGAGTTTTTGGCCAGCACCGTGACATGGTAATGATGAGTGAAGACTTTAATAATTGTTTACCAGATGATTTTTGGCTTGGTAATGCATGAAAATTCTACTTGATACGCATGCTTTTATTTGGCTGGACTCTCAACCAGAGAAGCTATCAAAGAAGGCAATGGACCTCTTTGTCAGGATACTGATAATCAGTTATATCGGCTCTATGTGAACCGTAGTGGGTAATATCATTAAAATTCTAAGCAAATACTATGATAAGTAAATATAAACACAAGTCCTAATGCCGTCATTCCGGCATGGACTGCCGGAAACCAGTTGCCATGGATGGCATTCTAAACTCAATTAATGTACTGATTTATATTAAAAATATAGTAATGTAAATTCTAAGCTGTACATGATTA
>CAMDOP010000218.1 GCA_945903675.1 Crenothrix polyspora | reverse complement strand
CCTATTACGGCAAACTTTAGAGAAGGTCTTGATGTATTACAGTACTTCATTTCAACTCACGGAGCACGTAAAGGATTAGCTGATACCGCACTTAAAACTGCCAATTCTGGATATTTAACGCGTCGTTTAGTTGATGTTGCTCAAGATTTAGTTATTACAGGTAATGACTGCGGTACCAATAACGGTTTAATAATGACACCAATTATTGAAGGCGGAGATGTAGTTGAGCCTTTATCTGAACGTGTATTAGGGCGTGTCGCAGTAAATGATATTTTAGATGCGGCTGGTGAAAATATTATTGTTCCTGCTAAAACGCTGCTTGATGAATATTGGGTAGCTATTCTTGATGAGCAAAGTATTGATCAAGTTATAGTTCGTTCTATAATAACTTGTGAAAATAGACACGGTGTCTGTGCAGCTTGTTATGGTCGAGATTTAGGTCGTGGTCATCTTGTAAATATTGGTGAGGCTGTTGGTGTAATTGCTGCTCAATCAATCGGTGAGCCTGGCACACAGTTAACTATGCGTACCTTCCATATTGGTGGTGCCGCATCAAGATCAGCAGCTATCAGTAATGTTCAAGTTAAGTCAGCTGGTACAGTGCGTCTAAATAATCTGAAATCTGTAATTAACCGTGAAGGTAATTTAGTCGCGGTATCAAGATCAGGTGAAGTAGGTGTGGTTGACGATTATGGTCGTGAAAGAGAGCGCTATAAGATTCCATATGGAGCAGTATTTTCTGTTCAGGAAGGATCAAAAATCAATGCTGGCGATATCATAGTTACTTGGGATCCGCATACTCATCCAGTTATTACTGAAGTAGATGGGGTTGTAGAGCTAATTCACTTTGTTGACGGTGTTACCGTTCAAAAGCAATCTGATGAGGTAACAGGTTTAAGTTCATTGGTTGTAACTGATCCAAAGCAGCGTGGTTCGGCAGGTAAAGAATTACGACCTATGGTGAAGTTGCTCGATAACGAAGGTAATAACATCTATTTGCCAGGTACTGAAATTCCAGCACAATATTTCTTACCTGCAGGTGCGATTGCTGGTATTAAAGATGGTGGGGAAGTTAAGGTTGGTGATGTACTTGCAAGGATACCTCAAGAGTCGAGTAAAACCAGAGATATTACCGGTGGTTTACCGCGTGTAGCCGATTTATTTGAGGCCCGTAAAACAAAAGATCCTGCGATTCTAGCTGAAACAAGTGGAACTATTTCTTTTGGTAAAGAAACAAAAGGCAAGCAGCGCGTAATCATTACTGATGTTACTGGCGAACAGATTGAAACATTGATCCCTAAATGGCGGCATATTACCGTATTTGAAGGTGAGTATGTGGAGAAAGGCGAGACCATTGCTGAAGGTGAATTAACTCCTCACGATATTCTAAGACTTAGAGGTATTGAGGAGTTAGCCAATTATTTAGTAAAAGAAATTCAAGATGTTTATCGATTACAGGGCGTTAAAATCAACGATAAGCATATTGAGGCAATAATACGTCAGATGCTTAGGAAAGTTGAAATTACGGCTTCTGGAGATACCGCTTTCATTAAAGGGGAACAAGTTGAACGTGCTGCCATGAGATTCGAGAATGAAAGAATGGAGTCTGAAGGTAAAATTCCTGCTAGCTATGAATCAATTTTATTAGGTATTACTAAGGCTTCGTTGGCAACAGAATCATTTATTAGTGCCGCTTCTTTTCAAGAAACAACGCGGGTATTAACTGATGCTGCTGTTAGAGGTTTAAGTGATAGTCTTCAGGGTTTAAAAGAAAATGTAATTGTAGGTAGATTAATACCTGCTGGTACAGGTTTGGCTTATCATGAAAATAGAAAAAATAGGCTAACACAATATAAAACTACTGAAATAGAAGAAGTTGTTACGACTATTGATGCAGTAGATGTTGAAGAAGCACTAAAACAAGCGTTAAGTATTTAGATTTGAATAATAATTAAATAAATTCAACTTGACCTTGAAGTGGATACTAAGTATCATACTCTGCTGACATGAGTCATTGCACTAAATACTGCTTATAATAATTTAAGTCAGTGACTTCTTTAAGAGTTCCTGAGTTAATAATAAATGCAAGTTAAATAGAATATTGGAGTAAACAAAGGTATGGCCACGATCAACCAATTAGTTCGTAAGCCTCGTGCTAAAAAAGTAGAGAAAAGCAATGTTCCTGCGTTGGAGGCTTGTCCTCAACGTAGAGGTGTTTGCACTAGGGTTTATACAACTACACCAAAGAAACCAAACTCAGCTCTTCGTAAAGTTGCAAGAGTACGTTTGACAAATGGCGCTGAAGTTAGTAGTTATATAGGCGGTGAAGGCCATAATCTTCAAGAGCATTCCGTGGTTCTAATAAGAGGCGGTCGTGTAAAGGATTTGCCGGGTGTTAGGTATCACGTTGTTCGTGGTAGTTTAGATGCTTCGGGTGTAAGTAATCGTAAGTGCGGTCGCTCCAAGTATGGAACGAAACGACCTAAAAGTTAATGCTGAGTTGGTGAGAAATGTCTAGAAGAAGAGTTGCTACAAAAAGAGAAATTATTCCTGATCCAAGATTTGGCAGCATAATGCTAACCAAATTTATGAATATGATTATGGAAAGTGGCAAAAAATCAATTGCTGAGGGGATCGTATATGGTGCCTTGCAAGTAATTGAAGATAAAGGTCATGCAGAACCTCTTGAGGTTTTATCTAAAGCTTTGGAAAACGTTCAGCCTAGAGTTGAAGTTAAGTCTAGGCGTGTTGGTGGTGCAACGTATCAAGTACCTGTTGAAGTAAGGCCTTCAAGACGCATGGCATTAGCTATGCGTTGGTTAATCGACGCTTCACGTAAAAGAAACGAAAGAAATATGTCTTCCAAGTTAGCTGGTGAGCTTATGGATGCATTTGAAAGTAGAGGGTCAGCTGCTAAAAAGCGTGAAGATACTCATAGAATGGCTGAAGCAAATAAAGCTTTTTCTCATTATCGTTGGTAAATTTATATCATGTTTGTTAGTTAGGCAATAGTGCGTAAAACTTCAATAGAAAGATACCGAAATATCGGTATCATGGCGCACATTGATGCAGGAAAGACGACTACAACTGAACGAATCTTATATTATACAGGTGTATCTCATAGGATTGGAGAAGTGCATGATGGTTCTGCAACTATGGATTGGATGGAGCAAGAGCAGGAGCGTGGAATAACAATAACTTCTGCAGCTACTACTTGCTTTTGGTCTGGAATGAAAGCTCAATTCCAAGAACATAGAATAAATATTATTGATACGCCTGGGCATGTAGATTTTACAATTGAAGTTGAGCGTTCATTAAGGATTCTTGATGGAGCTTGTGCTGTCTTTTGTGCTGTAGGTGGAGTTGAGCCGCAATCAGAAACTGTATGGCGGCAAGCAAATAAGTATAAAGTTCCAAGATTAATCTTTATTAATAAGATGGATCGTATAGGTGCTGATTTTTATAAGGTAATTGATTTAATTGGATTGAGATTAGATTGTTTTCCACTGCCTATGCAATTACCGATCGGCGCTGAAGATGGCTTTTTAGGCCTAATAGATCTTATTAAAATGAAGGCTATTTATTGGGATGAGGTTAGTTTAGGGCTAACGTTTGAAGAAAAGGAAATTCCATCAGATCTTTATGACTCTTGTTTAAAATATAGAGAGCAAATAATTGAGGCTGCTGCAGAAGCCAACGATGAATTGATGGATAAATATCTTTTAACCGGAAGTCTTACGGATGAAGATATTGTAAATGGAGTGCGTATTCAAACATTAGCAAATAAAGTTGTTCCTGCTTTTTGTGGTTCTGCCTTTAAAAACAAGGGTGTTCAGGCTCTTCTTGATGCGGTAATTGAATATTTGCCTTCGCCATTAGATATTGGTTCGATTTCAGGTATAAATGAAAATGATCAAGCCTTAGCTAAGCGACTATGTTCTGATGATGAGTCATTTTCAGCTTTGATATTTAAAATTGCAGCAGATCCATTTGTTGGTACTTTGGCATTCTTTAGAGTTTATTCTGGAAGTCTCTCAGTTGGAGATTCAATTTATAACTCAGTTAAAAAGAAAAAAGAACGTATTGGTAGAATCGTACAAATGCATGCTAATAGTCGTGAAGATGTTAAACATGTATATGCTGGTGATATAGCTGCTGTAATTGGACTAAAAGATATTACTACAGGTGATACTTTATGTTCGCTTGATTTGCCGGTTGTTCTTGAAAAAATGATCTTCCCTGAGCCAGTTATTTCTGTAGCAGTTGAGCCAAAAACTAAAGCAGATCAAGATAAAATGGGTGTTGCCCTTGCAAAATTAGCACAGGAAGATCCTTCATTTCGGGTAAGTGTTGATGTGGAGTCTGGGCAAGTTATAATTTCAGGTATGGGTGAGCTGCATCTTGAAATAATAATTGATAGGATGAAGCGGGAATTTAGTGTTGATGCTCGTGTTGGAGCTCCACAGGTTGCTTATAGAGAATCCATTCTTGACAAAATTGAGCATGAAACAAAATTTGTAAGGCAGGCTAGTGGTCGAGGCCAATATGCTCATGTATGTTTGAGAATAGAACCTCAGCCACAGGGGGCTGGTTATTCCTTTGTGGACGAAGTGGTTGGTGGTGTAATTCCAAAAGAATACATCCCGGCAGTTGATAAAGGAATACAAGAGCAATTAAAAAGTGGTATCCTAGCCGGCTATCCAGTAGTAGATGTTAAAGTGTCGGTTTTCGATGGATCTTTTCATGATGTCGATTCTAGTGATGTGGCCTTTCAAATTGCGGGTTCAATTTGTTTTAGGGAGGGTGTAAGAAAAGCAAGCCCAATTTTATTGGAGCCTATAATGAAAGTTGAGGTTGCAACGCCCGAGGATTTTATGGGTGTTGTGGTTGGTGATATTAATAGGCGTAGAGGCATTATCCAAGGAATGGAAGACTCGATGTCTGGTAAAACAGTTAGTTGCGAAGTTCCGTTGTCAGAGATGTTTGGTTATGCTACTGATTTACGATCAGCTACTCAGGGGCGTGCAACATATAGTATGCAGTTTGAAAAATACAATGAAACGCCTGCTCATGTAGCCGGTGCTATTATAAAAAAATCTTCATAAAATTGAATAACACAAGGTATTGAATCATGGCCAAAGAAAAATTTTCACGTAGTAAGCCGCATGTAAACGTAGGGACCATCGGTCACGTCGATCACGGCAAGACAACTCTTACAGCTGCATTAACCACAGTAATGGCAAAATTACACGGTGGCGCAGTAAAAGCCTTCGATCAGATTGATAACGCACCTGAAGAACGCGCACGTGGTATTACCATTGCGACTTCTCATGTTGAATACGAATCTGCCGTACGTCATTACGCACACGTTGATTGCCCAGGCCATGCTGATTATGTAAAAAATATGATTACAGGTGCTGCGCAAATGGATGGCGCGATTTTAGTCTGTTCAGCAGCAGATGGCCCAATGCCTCAAACCAGAGAGCATATCTTGTTATCAAGACAAGTAGGTGTGCCTTATATCGTTGTGTTCTTAAACAAAGCCGATATGGTTGATGATGAAGAGCTTATCGAACTGGTTGAAATGGAACTTCGTGAATTGCTGGATATGTATGAATTTCCAGGCGA
>CAMDOP010000217.1 GCA_945903675.1 Crenothrix polyspora | reverse complement strand
TTTTGTAAAGATAGTTTGTGGGAGTCTATGAGGATTTTAGTTATGGGTGACGCTGGAGATATTGGCTCACATACTTGTCTAGAACTTTTGGTTACGGGCCATGAAGTGGTGGTCATAGATAACTTTTCAAATAGCAATCCGACTGTTTTTGATCGTATTGAACGTATTTGTGGTTGTCGTTCTGTTATTTATAGAGAAGATGTCCGCAAAACTATATCTTATGAGGTAGTGGGACCCCGAGTGGGTGATGTTGCTGTTTGTTATGCTGATATCTTGCAAGCGAGGGACGAATTGGGCTGGGAAACGCAATTTGGAATTGAAGATTTGTGTAGAGATGGAAGGAATTGGCGATCTAATAACCTAGATGGTTATCAAGAACAGTCTTTGATTAATTGGATGAGATGATAATACATGATTGATAACCCCCCGACATTTAAAAGCTTAATTTTTCAAGATAAGAAAATGGCTCTTATTATATGGGTAGTGTTTTTTTGTTATTCAATATGTGCTGCATTAATTTTTCAGAAGCTAGTGCTTCCTAACTTATCATTAATACAAACAGGTAGTGGATTAATAACTAATGATGCTAATTACTTTGACTCTGTTGCATCTTCTTTGGCTAGTGAAATTAAGGCAAATGGTTGGAGCAGTATGCGACTGTATCCAGCTAACGGTGCGCCAGGAAATGTTGCTATTTTAGGGGCCTTATATGTGTTTTTTGGACAAGATTCTTCTCTAGCAATTCCAATTGCCTCGGCACTGCATGCGATGGGAGGATTGTTCATTTTTCTACTCGCTCGTGAGTTAGCTAACAAAGCGGTTATTGGAATTTGTGCAGGTGTCATTGCTGGTAGTCTTTTCGTACTCTTTCCTTCAGCTCTAGTTTGGTATAGTCAAAATCTTAAAGATACTTATGCAATAGCCGGAATGCTACTAACGCTCCTTCTATGGGTAAAGGCCATTAAAAACCCATCGACTAATCTGGCTTGGTGCTGGTTAGTTTTAGGAAATCTTGTTGCAATGGTTTTGGTGGTGATTGTGCGCCCATATACCTTAAAGTTATTGCTGGTCGCTGCACTAGGCGTGGTGTTTGTTTATGGGATTAGCGCTATTTTGAGGCATGAAATTAATGCGAGAAGAAAGCTGATTGGTTTTTTTCTTATTGTAGTGGTTATGTTAGTCGGTGGAATTAAAGGCACCGAAACATTAGGAGGGACGCAGCCGGATAAATTGTATGCAAATTGGCAAGATGAAACTCCGGAACAGTGGCAATGGATTAAATCATCATGGGTGCCTGAGAATATTGAAAGCTACATTGAAACAGCGTCTAAAACTAGAGTTTCCCTTATAGCCGATGGGCTGAGAGTAAATGCAAAATCGATGATTGATGAGGACGTCAAGCCTCAACGTACCAGTGAGATTATTGCCTATCTCCCTCGTGTCCTTCAGGTAGCTCTGTTTGCGCCATTTCCCTCCTCATGGTTTACGAATTTTAGTCTACCCCGCTTAGTTGCCGTGGGTGAAATGAGTATATTTTACCTATGTGTGCCGGGTATCTTTATGCTGCTAATATATAACCGACGCCCTCCTGTATTGATGGCTCTTTATTTTGCCTGTTTCTTTTTGTTGATTTATGGTTTTACTCAGGCCAATATTGGAACACTTTATCGCTATCGTTATGGTTATTGGTTTGTCATGCTAACGCTGGGTTTACTCGGTTATTGTACTTGGCTAGATAAAACAGGTCGACTGAAGGGGTTACTTGATAGGCTATCACGGCCTGCTCTATTAGTAAGCTACGAAGAGTCGCTAATGTTAACTGCTAAGCCTACGCGTAAAGAGGCAATAAGTTCAGGGTCAGCCGTTATGGGATTAACCTTGCTGACTTTTATGGGTTTTTTTCTGCGTGATATTATGATGGCGCAGACTTTTGGCTTAGGACCGGTATTGGATAGCTTTTTTGTTGTCTTGCTGATTCCAATGTTCATTGTCACGGTGCTATGTATGCCATTGGGGTTGGCATTTGTACCAATTTACCTTGAAGTGAAAGAGCGATTAAAACATCAAGACTCTAGAAATATGGTCTCAAGGACATCCTTCTGGGTGATTATGAGCTTGTTAGTTGTTTGCTTTATTCTTTATCTAACGGGGTCATTTATTTTACCTATTCTGTCTGTCAAGGGTTCGTTTATAGATATTCCAGAGCTAATCTCATTGTTTGATATCACATTGCCGATATTGTTATTTAGTGGCATAGTTATTTTGGGTAATTCTGTTCTCAATGCTAATGGGCGTGCGGTACTTTCTAGTGCGGCGCAACTGGTTGTGCCTATTTCAACAATTCTTGCTTTATTGCTTTTTGGTAGTAGTTATGGCGTGAAAGTTGTTATCTATGGCATGGTCATTGGCCAGCTAGCCAATTTATTAATAGTTCAATATTATCTTAAGTTTTACGATATTTCTTTGTTGCCGCGATTAGACTTGGGTAATCATAATGAATGGATCCCCTTGATACTGCAATATTTACCCTTGGTAATGTCAGCTTTTTTTGCTGCTTCAGCTGCTCCAGTGGCAACTTTCCTAGCTATTTCTCTGCCCGAGGGCGCTATTTCGGCATTGAATCTAGGTAATAAAGTGGTGTTTTTTGTGACGGGTTTGTTAGGTACAGCTATATCAACGGTCATGCTACCTTATTTTTCTGAACTAATAATCAAGAGACATATAATCTCTGCCAGACGTGAGTTGTCATTTTTTGTGTTGCTCTCAACGTTTATTTCAGTTCCTATTTGCATTGTTCTATTCGTAGAATCAGAACTTATTATCCGTCTAATGTTTGAAGGGCGAGCCTTCAGCAGTGGTGATACGAAATTGGTTGCAAGAGTGATGCAGTATGCAGTAGTTCAGATACCTTTTTTTGTATGTAATTCAATACTGTTTAAGTTTGCAATAGCGACTAAACATGTCTTCGCAACCAGTATTATCGCGTTTTTAGGCTTGTTAGTTAATATTGGAGCCAGCATTTTTTTGATGAAACACATGAGTGTAGGTGGTATTGCCTTGGGCGCTTCAGTATCTATGCTGTTTTCTACAGGAATACTTATACTGGTCTTAGTCAGATACTGGCATATAAGTAAATTTGATGCATTAGTGATTTTTTTAAACTGGTTACTTTTTGTTACATTTTTGATGTGTTTACATTTTGAAAGTATCACAGGTAGTTATGCTATATTTTTTGCATATGTTATTTTGCTAATAGGGTATTTTAGATCACTAATGCCCAGTTTTTTTCAAAAATGTGGCTGAAAAATTGAAAGATAAGTTACTGTTGGTTGTTTTTGAACGCTTTGTCAGTTGATACAAATATTTCACTGAGTGATTGAATTAATTGCTCTTAATATCATTTTTTGTGTATCGCTTTCTGGTTTTGTCGGTTTAGCTAATATCTTGACTAGGGAATTAACTTTTGATTCAAGAGCGAGGAGATGTTCTAGTGATATTTATCTATACACGACGTTTAGAACTCAACAAGTACTAATCCTTACAATCTAGTTCATGTATTTGAAGATGAAGTGAATGCAAAATAAACGAAAAAAAATTTGTATCTTAGCCACAGTTCCTTTCGCGTTGATAATGTTTATGAAACCGCATATTGCTATGTTGGCGGAGGAATATGATGTGACATTGCTTGCAAATGGATTAGAGCAAGATGTTGTATCATTATTGAACAAGAATGTTCGATTTGTCCCAGTTAATATGCAGAGAGAAATATCTCTGTGGTCAGATATGGTTACTTTGCTTCAACTTTATCGATTTTTTCGTAAAGAACGTTTTGAAGTAGTGCATTCGCTTACACCAAAAGCTGGATTGCTAGCAATGTTGGCAGCATTTTCTGCTCGCGTGCCACATCGCATTCATACATTTACAGGGCAAGTTTGGGCTAATAAAGTAGGTGTTGTACGATTTGGCTTAAAAATATTTGATAAGTTAGTGGCGAAGTGCTCAACAGGGTTGTTAACAGATAGTGTTTCTCAGTGTCAGTTATTGATTGCGGAAGATGTTGTTGATAAAGAAAAAATAGTCGTTTTAGGCAATGGTTCTGTTTGTGGGGTTGATTCAAAACGTTTTAAAAAAAATTTAGTAATACGTCATCAAATTCGCTCAAAATTAAGTATCCTAGATAGTGACATTGTTTATTTATTTCTGGGTCGATTAAATAAAGATAAAGGCATTCAAGATTTAGCGCATGCCTTTGCTGCACTGGTAGGCAATATGCCACATGTTCATTTACTCGTGGTAGGGCCAAATGAAGGAGATATGGATAGGGCGTTACACTTGATTTTAGTCAACTGTCATGCACAGTTTCATCGTATTGGTTTTACCAATAAGCCAGAAGATTATATGGCTTGTGCGGATATATTTTGTTTGCCGAGTTATCGCGAAGGGTTTGGTTCGGCCCTAATTGAAGCCGCCGCAGTAGGTATTCCAGCGGTAGCTTCACGTATTTATGGTATTACTGATGCTGTCGTAGATGGCGAGACAGGAATACTGCACCAGCCAAAAAATATTGAAGAGATTAAGCACGCATTACTCACTTTAACCCATGATACAAATCTGCGCGAAAAAATGTCAAAACAAGCTATGACTAGAGCGCATAATTTTTTTGGTACTGATGTGGTGGTAACTGCGATGAGGCGCTATTATCAGGCTTTATTAAGCTAATGATTAATCGATTATAAAGTTTCCGCTTAATAAATTGATTAATATAATGCGAGAACATAGGTCATTGTTAATGCTTGACTGAGTTTTTAAGTCTTAACAGCGTTGGTAGAAATCTTCGACGCGAACAATATGATCTTCTCCGGTGTATTCGCCCACTTGTACTTCTATCATGATTAAATCAATTTTACCTTGGTTTTCTAGTCGATGTAATTGGCCCATTTGAATATAGGTTGATTCATTTGGTCTTACTAAGAATGTTTGTCCGTCGACATTGACCGTGGCGGTGCCCGAAACAACAATCCAGTGTTCATTGCGATGAAAATGTTTTTGTAAAGACAGCTTGCTGCGCGGTTATCGCTCCATTTCCAAGATTTTCAGCGATTGTCATGGCCTTCTGGAGTGATTTTTTAAGTGACTAAAATTATCATCTGATTGCCTGTCAGGGACAGAATGCCAAACATCAAATGACACACATTACTTTTTGTACTGCGCCGGACCTGAAAAACTGATCACCTAATTCATCTATTTTCAGCCGCGATTTCATTTTTTAGACAGGAATACTGGTTAGAGGGGTAGTTACACATATTGAACACTTATTTGCGAGAAAAAAAATCCTGAGCTTTAAGCACCCATAGTGGTAAGGCGAGTATGAGTAAACTGGCTAACCAAAGCTGTAATTGGAAGTTTGATAGTGTATAGAAAAGCCCCATCCCCAATCTCGCTCTCAGATTTGGGTAGCTTTCGATAAAGTCATGCAATATGCTAAAAGCATAGGTTTCACCTAGGATAATGGCTACTACCATAAAGATAAGCGCATAAGCACAAGCCCTGAGTGGTATGCGGATAACAATAGCGCCAATCAACATCGGCCAGCCCAATAAGTGGCTGTAGTTAAAAGTGACCATAAATACTTGATAGATTCTATCGGTCAAGAT
>CAMDOP010000216.1 GCA_945903675.1 Crenothrix polyspora | reverse complement strand
CAATATCTAGTTCTTGGTCGCCATACTGGCGCAAGGGTAAGCCAGTGCTTCTAACCGTAGTTTCCCATTTTACTTGCCCAGAAATAACCATCATACCAATTGAATCAACAAATGCACCATACACACCAGTGATGGTGTTTGTACCGCCCGGGCCAGAGGTGACGTTGACCAAGGCTAATTGATTATTTAAACGATAATAGGCTTCAGCCCCCATTGCACAGGCTTGTTCATGATGATTAAAAATGCATTCTAAATCTTTATGAGTCCCTAATGAATGATTCAGGTGCATAGCGCCTCCACCGGTCACCATAAAAACATGTTTAATACCGTAATCAGTAATTCTTTGGGCAATGTAATCTGATAATTTCATTTTTTAATTCCCTTTCCAGCCGTGCCAAAGAGCGGTTCTTTTTATAGCATCATCTAATGATACTGTTTTATATAGGCCTAATTCTTGGTTAATCAACCGAGTATCTGGGACATATCTGCCCAAATTCCAGCCACCATCATTAACACCCAAGATTTGATAATCGCCTTTTGCAAGCACTGTAGATGTTCTTTCAGCTAATTGTTTAATAGATACCGCTTCGTCTGAACCTACGTTGTAAGCCTTATTGGCTTGGCCACGGATTAATAAATGCCATAGCCAAACCGTTAAATCTGAGGCATAAAGATAGGAGCGACACGGCAACCCATTGCCTTGCACAACAATCGATTTCCCTTGCATCGCATCACGAATAAAATTTCCGGCTGCAAAATGAGAGTCAAGCGGGAGATAAGGCCCCAATAGAGCAAAAATTCGCGCGATAGTAATAGGCAAACCTTTTTGTTTTGCATAAAGTGCACACATCATCTCAGCCGCTCGTTTGCCTTCTGCGTAGGCTGCTATTGCATCCAAACAACTGGGTGCGCCTAGCCAAGTTTCTGGTACTTTTTCAAGCTCCCAAGGTTGTTGGCCATAAATAGCACCCGAGCTTAAAAACAAAACCTTTTCTGGTTTTTTGTCTGCAGCAAAATCAAGCACTTGCCTTGTTCCTTCTACCACCGTATTAAACATCTGGATTGGATTTTCTTCATTTAGCTGCGCACTCGCATCAGTAGCCGCATGAATCACATGACTAAACTCACCACTCGGGTATTCGAAATCACAAACATCGCCCGATATAAAGTTAAAATTTGTATCGGTGGCTAAATGCGGCGCTTTTTTTGAAAATGCCAGTGGGTTACGCGTTAAAGCTGTAACCTTAATATCTAAAGCCAAGCGTTTGTTGGCATGGCGTAAACTTTCAAGTAGCCAGCAACCAATAAAACCAGTGCCGCCGGTCAAAAAAATATGCCCGCCTTCTAAGCTTTTGAAGACTTCTTCAGTCACAGATAGAATAAATTCTAAGTCTTGTTCAAATGACCAATCAATCGTTTTGTTTGGCATGGTTTAATCGATAAGCTGATAGTTTAAATAGCCAATCTCAGCCAGGCCTTGTTGATAAGCTAATCGAATACGATTGTGGACA
This sequence comes from Crenothrix polyspora, assembly GCA_945903675.1. GTDB lineage: Bacteria > Pseudomonadota > Gammaproteobacteria > Methylococcales > Methylomonadaceae > Methylobacter_C. The sequence continues at coordinate 4,166 of CAMDOP010000216.1, read as the reverse complement.
GCATCATTTTTAGGTTCGGATATTAGTGCCAGCTCGCCTTCTTCTTTTGGTACCACCATACGATAACAATCTGTGCGATGCTTTTTATCGTTGTTAAATTTTTCTAAAACCAACGCCAAATCTATTTCGGGTGGATTTGCAATTACATTTTTAAGGCCATCTCCCAACATGACTTTAACATGCTGAATCAAATGCTCTGCCCGATTAATGCCTGTTGCTGATAACAACGCAGATGCTTTTGCATATTCAACAGCGACAACCATACCTATACCGACGGCAATTCCATGCGTTATACCAAAGTTAGTACCAGCTTCTAAGGCATGACCAAATGTATGCCCAAAATTGAGTAACAATCGTTCATTCTGATCAAATTCATCCGTTTCGATAAACCATTTCTTGGTTTTTAATGTTTGCACAATAACGCGTTGAGCATTGTCTGTATTTAATGGATACGAAGGTGATTCGTTCAAGTATGCCAAAAATGATTGATATCCACGCGCGTAACAAATTTTTGCTGCTTCAAATAGCCCGCCAATTACCTGCTCTTCATTTAATGTATTAATGAAAGCCATATCAATTAAGATAGCGACAGGCGGGTAAAAATTACCGATTAAATTTTTATAACCCAGCACATTGATGGATGATTTGCCACCAATACAGGAGTCTGCCATCCCTAAAAGGGTCGTTGGCATATAGGTCCATTGGATACCGCGCATATACGTTGATGCCACAAAAGTAGCAATATCTTGAATAACTCCACCCCCTATAGCCACCAAGTGACTATTGCGGTTAGCCCCAGATTCGCGCATTTTTAGAATTACTTCTGGCATGCTTTCTAACGACTTATTATTCTCATTCGCTTTAATAAGGATACGATTAGTTATAGTTGTGGGCAAAACACCTTCAAGTCGCTCATCAACCATATAAATTGCATCAGGCTGTTGAACGATAAGGTGTGCTAATAAATCTGTACCGGCAACTACTGAGTAATTTCCTGTTGAAGATAAAATTTCAAATGATTCTTGCATATGAAAATCCGCCATCAGCTGCAATAAATTGTCCGGTGATACCTGTGTTGTTTTGTGAGCACAAAAACCCGACAAGATTACATACATCATCCAAGGTAGATAGAGATCCTAAAGGCGTCAACTTTTCTAAACTATCCAATTGTTTTTTATCTAAATTTGCACGTGTCATGGGGCTATCTAAAGCACCAGGAAGTACCGCATTGATCAGGTGTCCTGAATGCCCAAGATCGATAGTAAGCGACTGAACCAAGCCTTGTAAGGCCGATTTGGTAATACAATATGACAATTTATTCTGTCTCGCCAAATTTTGCCAAATAGAGCTAATCACACAAAGGCGAGCAGCATTAGTCAATATATTTTGTTTGATCAATACCTGTAAACTAAGCAATATATAAATAACATTGGCTTCATACATAGTCTGATGTGCGCTTGCTTCAAAAGTATTAATGTCATCATTAAAATTGGCGCCCTGTGCCCAAACAACAGCGTTAATTGAGTCTTTTTTTAGACGAGAGAAACTATTAACGTTCTGACTGCCATCCCAGTTAAGCCACGTTATATTATTTGATAGGCCACTTTCTGGAGGATTTCGACTAATGGCTATCACCTCATATTGCTGACCGCTAAACCAGTCAACAATAGCACTACCAATTGCCCCCGTTGCGCCAAACACTAATACGTTAGGTTTATTCATACTTCTATTAAGATTGACAATTGATTTATACTTACTTGATTTCGATTTTTCCCCATCGTTGCTCTAGCATGGCAATACGTTTATCATCTTCACGTTCAATAGTCTTATAATATTCACGTTTATTGAGTAACCACAGTAATTCAAAATGCACAGCGTTTAATAAACCTTGTTCCATATTAGGCTGATCCAGTGCATCACCATTAAATATAATTTTTCGTGTTTCAAAACGGTCAAGACGAATTTTTTTAATTTTTCTTAGTGCTGGTAAAGAATCCATTGATACACCGCCGCCAACCACAAACTCAAGATTTTTGTCATTACAGACTTGCGCAGCTTTGCAACAATAATCAGTAATGATTTCAGAATTAATTTCGTCACGACCCAAACCATCCGACATCGAGAAATCAACTCTACCAAATACAATGCCGGCAGCACCATCCGGCTTAGCTGCAATAGCTGCAATGTCTTCAAGTTGTTGATATGCCGCTATAGTTTCTAAATTAAATAAGAATTTAGTGTCTTGTTTCTCTTCTTCATTAAAGACTTTGTTCTTGGCATCAATATATTTTGAAAGGGCATAGGGAGTTTCAATCATAGGTGCAATAATGTAATCAACACCAATCTGTCTTGCCTCAAGTAAGTCACGAATTGCCTCGCATCCACCAATTTTTAGTCCAACTTTGAGATCAGCGCGCCGGGCCAGTTCAAGTAGCCTTAGAAATTCATCAATACGAGTCCCCTCAGCCTCGAACTCTGCTTTGACAGCGACATACCCAAATTCATTTTTCCCTTTTTTGAGAATGTCGAACATTTCTTTTTCTAACTTATTCATAATATTCCTTTAATTTAAAAGTAGTATTTTTATAGCGATGATTTATTAATTGAACAATCAATACAATTCTATTTCAGCAAGTTACACCAAGATAGCTTTCAATTTTACACGCTGCAAACTCCAGCATTTCTTGAGTCAATGCGGGTTGCACACCTATCCAAAAGGTGTTGTTCATCACGTTGTCAGTATGGGTCAGATCACCGCTGATACGGAAGTTCGCGCCGATCATATAAGGTTGACGGGTTAAGTTGCCTGCAAATAATAACCGAGAGCCGATTTTATGTTGATCTAAATGGGTCAATAATTCCAAGCGGGTCACGGGGCTGTTTTCTTTGACCGTAATGGGAAAGCCAAACCAAGATGGATCTGAATGTTCAGTTGCTTCGGGTAACTCTAAAAAGGCGGCACAGCTTTTTAAACGATTTTTAAGAAAAGCAAAATTGTCTTTGCGGGTTTGAATAAACTGCGGCGCTTTTTCTAGTTGCGCAACGCCACAAGCGGCCTGCATATCGGTAATTTTAAGGTTGTAACCCAAGTGACTGTAAGTATATTTATGATCATAACCTTTAGGTAGTTGACCCAGTTTAAAGCAAAAGCGTTTACCGCAAGTATTGTCTTTACCGGGTGCGCAGTAGCAATCACGCCCCCAATCACGAAAGCTTTCGGCGATGGTTTTTAGTTTTTTGCTGTTGGTAAATACGGCACCGCCTTCACCCATGGTGATGTGATGCGCCGGATAAAAGCTCAGGGTGCCAATGTCACCAAACGTACCGACCATTTGTCCGCGATAAGTGGTGCCTAAAGCGTCACAGCAATCTTCGATTAACCAGAGGTTGTGCTTTTTACACAAGTCTGTGACCACATCCAGGTTAAACGGGTTACCCAAAGAATGCGCCAACATGATGGCTTTGGTTTTGGGGCCAATGGCGGCTTCTATTTTGCTGGCGTCAATGTTATGGGTTTTGGGATCGACATCCACAAATACCGGCACTGCACCAAATTGCAGAATCGGGTTAACAGTGGTGGGAAAGCCCGCAGCAACACCAATCACTTCATCACCCGGCTTGATGGCACGGTCGCCTAACTTGGGTGAGGTTAAGGTGCTAAAGGCAACCAAATTAGCAGAAGAACCAGAATTAACAGTGATTAAATGTTTAACACCAATAAATGTCGCCAGCTTTTCTTCAAATTCTGCATTAAAGCGGCCAGTGGTAAGCCAGCCATCGAGTGAGGCTTCGACCATGAGTTTAAGTTCTTCGGCACCGAGTACTTTGCCTGAGGGTGGAATAACGGTGGCATCTGGTACAAAAGTAGGCGTTTTAAATTTATTAGCTGAAAAGTTTTCTACGCTAAAAGCGGTTACTTTTCTCAAAACTTCATCTAGCTTTGTTGTATTGAGGCTGGCTACTTTCCGACAAATTTTGCTTTGTACGGTAATGACTTTATCAACACGAACGACACTTTCATGCTTTAATTTACCTTCTACTAAATCAGTCTCAGAAATAGTCACTGCCGAAGTATCGAAAGCATACGAATCAAGTTCTGTGGTAATAAACGCGACATTGATATCATCAAAAGCTCTACGATGATTAATAGCAATCACTAAACCTGG
>CAMDOP010000215.1 GCA_945903675.1 Crenothrix polyspora | reverse complement strand
CGTGATTAATGTAGATTTGAAAGTAGATAGGTGGCAATTGTTGTTGTTTGTTTCTAATATGAATCGCGGCGGCGTGACCTGCTTCGTGAAAAGCAACTTGCCTAATAAATTCTGCATCATGGCTGATAGGGGGAATATCAATTAAATGGGATCTTTTCATGATTCGCACCAACAGTATAAAAAAAGATACGGCCAAGAAACTGACCGTATTAAGAGGAAGGAAGGTAACTCTAATCCTTTAGAAGCAGGAGCACAGAAGAGTTGCAAGCATTCTAATGACAATTTAGAGCCCTGAAAATGTGACATATTGCCACGCGACATTATGCCGCTATAGTTGGCATAATGTTTGCATAATCTATTAGTTTTGTTTATTGATAAGTGACTAAAAGCCCTGTTTTTTAAGGTTCATTTAGGTAATAAATATAAAAAGTGTGGCATATGACACACTCAATAGGTGATATGCCTTACTTTTTAATTACGGCTGGCAAAGGCAACAAACAATAGTTGTGTACGGTTTACAAATTTTTTTATTATCAATGGCAGTTATGACTGGAATCTAAGCAAGTATTTATTTATTGTTTGCCCACCTTTTGCTGATAAAAATGGTGAGCGGTGAGCATTGCTTACCTAGCTTTCCATTTCAGCATAATAAAACCTAAATCAATAGTATGATCTAGGGTGGTTTCGCGTCAACAAACCGCCAATCATCGCACAACGCTGATGACAGCCAGCCTTTGTAGGGTGGATTGCCTAGCGGCGAACCCACCCTACAAATAATCCGCCTTACAGATTTACGACTTACTGACTTATCGTATGCAAACCACTTGCCTTTCCTGCCCTCATTCGATTGTCAATCTTTGATAATCTTTGTATCATTAGGCCTTAAGCACCAAGGAGGCAAAACATGCATGTATCACTGACAGATCAACTTGAAAAAATGGTAAAAGCGAAAGTCGCCAGCGGAATGTATAACAACGCCAGTGAAGTTATTCGAGAATCTTTACGTTTTATGGAAACCCATGAAGCATGGATATACCAGATAAAACTGGATAAACTTAGAAGCGAGGTTAACAAAGGAATAAAACACTTAGATAGAGGCGAAAGCGTCGATGGCCGTGCCTTTTTTGAAGAGCTCAATAAGGAATAATTGTTAATGCAGGGATATAGATTATCAAAAGAAGCACAGGATGATTTACAAAATATTAAGAGCTACACACTGATGACTTGGGGTAATAAGCAAACAAAAGCATACCTTTCTGAAATTAAAAGCGGCTTAGAAAATCTAGTCCTTTCCCCAGAAATGGGTAAGTTTCGAAATTAAATTGATGAGAGAGTACGTAGTTTTAATGTTAACCGTCATATTATTTTTTACCGTGTCGGCAAAACAGAAATCGAGGTTGCTCGTATTTTACATTGCCGAATGGACGTAAGCAGACATGTTAGTGGCCCTTGGTAGCTATGTAAAACAAGCAGTCAATAAGTGTGGTGGGCAGAAAAACACTGTCCACTTGGCTTTCCATTTCAGCATAATAAAACCTAAATCAATAGTATGGTGTAGGGTGGTTTAGCGCCAGCAAACCGACGATGACAGCCAGCCGTTTTGCGGTGGATTGCCTTGCGGCGAATCCACCCTACAAATAATCTGCTTTACAGCTTTTATCTATTTACTAGGCTATAGTCACATTAAAAAACGAACATTCGACTCTAAATACTTAGCGTTTATTCTGATGATCATAAGGGGAATATAGACTCAGACGTAGAACATTAATTATTATCGAATATTTGTAAGATAATCATTGCTATTTTAAAGTTGTAAGGTTATAAAGTAACCGCCAATTAACAAGGAATTTAGATTTTCTCTGTCAAAACGCCATTGTTGGCGAATTAACCTGAACGCTACCATACTTTAATGTACCTATAGCCTGATTTTTTAATAGTAGAGCGTTACGCACAGCTTAAGCAATGCTCTGCATACAGACTTAAGTGCTAGCCGCATCTTGCAGAGCATTACTTTAATCTTGCTGAACATTACTCTGATCTTGCTGAGTGTTTATACAATCTTGTTAAGTCTGTTTTTAATCTACTGAAGCATTACGGCAATCTTGTTAAGTCTGCTTTTAATCTACTGAAGTCTTACGCCAATCTTGCTAAGTACTCATCATATCTGTAGCTAGTGCTCTTCAATTACTGAGAAGGCGAATCAGACCTTGCTGAGCACTAAGCCAGTATCGCCCAATACTACCGTAGCTTATGCCAAGTGCTGCGCAGATGGGATAGAACCATTGCCAATCTTGCTGAGCACCCAGCAAGATTGGCGTAACACTCTACACGATTAGAGAAACGCTTAATAAGATCAGCAGTTTTGAGCTAACGATTGGCAAAACGCTAGACTAACTTAACTGAACGCTCAGTAACACTTACCTAGTACTCATCAACCAACCCTAAACCTTAAGGAAATAGTATGACCAGTAATTCTTTTATGCCTACTACGGATGGCGGAAAAGCTAATTTGTTAGATCATGCGGCTACCACTTTACCGCATTATGCCGCGATATTGGAGGTGACTAATGAAGATTTGACCAGCCTTCAAGCCGATGCGCTCGCCTTTCGCTATATTTTGAAAAGCTTAGGTGATATACAAGCCTATGCCCATCATTTAACAGAATATAAAAATATATTACGTGATGGTAGCACCGCTACTATAGGCTGGACTGTGCCGCCTATGTTGGTTGAACCGATGCCGCCAGCAGTGAATTCTGGCATTATTCCTAGGCTATCTACTTTAGTGGCGCATCTTAAAAGCCATAAAAACTACACCTCAGCGATAGGTTTAGCTTTAGGTGTGATTGGCACAACCACTGTTGAAGATCCGAGCACTTGGAAACCTATCTTAAGCGCTCAAAATAAAGCCGGACATCCGATTATTGGCTGGACTAAAGGCGCAGCTGCCGCCATAGAAATTTGGGTAGACCGAGGTGATGGCGCTGGTTTTAGTTTTCTGACCATTAACACCGAACCCAATACCAATGATACCCAGCCCTTGCCGGCTACTAGTGCTATATGGAAATATAAAGCCATTTATCGCTTACATGACGAGCAAGTCGGGCAATGGAGCGATGTGTTGAGTGTTACCGTAGGCGTTTAAGGGCATAGCTAAGCTAAGCTAAGCTATGACAGACATATAAGGTGGGTAGACAGCTTTATCGTTTGCCCACCAGTTGTCGATTAGTGGTGGGCACAAAAACACTGTCCACCTGACTTTCCATATCCGCATAATAAAACCTAAATCAATAGCATGGTGTAGGGTGGTTTCGCGCCAGCAAAACGCCAATCATCGCATAACGCCGATGACAGTCAGCCGTTGTGCGGTGGATTGCCTAGCGGCGAATCCACCCTACAAATAATACGCCTTACAGCTTTACCGGCAACACGCACGAAACGCGTGAATACCGGCTACGTTGGTGGGATAAAATTGTCGCGCATGGGAAATGGAGTGCGGTACAGCTGGTGGTGATTGGAGCTTAAGGGCTGGCTTTGGCTGGGAAGCTAGAGCTTCCATAGTGGGGTACCCAAGCAGAGTTCTCGTCGTTATAGACAAGTATTCTGTGTGCTTGGAGTAAAACAGCTTCAGCTGTTTTAAAACGCTGAACTGAAGCTCCGCACTCCACACAAACTGTTTTCGCTTAACTGTGTACAGTGATCAGCAGCGCGCATCCGATTATATTTTGGTGGATGCGCGTTGCTGATCTACCCTACATAACTTGTATATAACGATGAGAGCAGAACTTGGGTACCAGACAGTAGGGTGGACAAACAGCTTTATCGTTAACACAACATCAATGCCGAGTAGTGTGGGTTGCAAAAAGACGCAATCCAAACTACAGGACTAAAATCAGTTACACCGTCGGGCATTACTGCAGCGACTCGTTTACGCTCGAAAGGGTTTTATTCCTGCCTACTAGACTGTAAATCATTTGGATAAATCGTGTTAAACTCATCGCATGAAGATTAAAGACCTTATCGCAATAATTGAGTTGGATGGTTGGCAGCAAGTCCGGCAAAAGGGAAGTCATCGCCAATTTCACCATCCCATCAAATCCGGTACGGTTACTGTTGCTGGAAAACCCAGCGTAGATGTCCCAAATGGAACACTTTTTAACGTTCTGAAACAAGCTGGACTTAAGTAGTAGAGGTTTATATGCGTTATTTAGTTGTTATTGAAGAAGGTCCAACTAGCTTTGGTGCCTATGTGCCTGATCTCCCTGGCTGCATAGCCGTAGGCGAATCATCTCAAGAGGTTCTGCAACTTATTCAAGAGGCCATCGAATTTCATATTGAAGCGCTTAAAGAAGAAGGACAATATATTCCAACGCCTCATTCTGCAAGCTCCTTCGTTGAAGTTCAAGCCTAACACTCCCCTCAATCGGGGCGTAATTATGGCAGTAGAATAATAGTCGCGTTGGGTTGCATGCTTTTCGCAACCCACACTACTCGGCATCAATGCTGGGTTTACGATAGAGTCGTTAGCCCAGCGGTAACATCTACGCAAGCGCTTTGTCCCGTGTTAATTGGCTAACGTACGTTAATGACTCAGAGGTATTGAACGCTTAAATATTGAGCGCTGGATGTAATGTGCTTTTGCTCATTAGCTCTTAAAGTCGACCATTTGCCAATCTACACGTTAGGCATTAAGGGTTGCCCACCCTACAGGGCTTATTCCGGACTACTAGACTGACGCTCTACGTCACTCATCACAACTGCAATTAAAAATGCATTGCCACACACAACGTGAGCATGACAATACAATACTTATTATTGACATAATGATACTTAAGTAGTAGCCTGAGAATCGTGACAACAATATATCTTTAACGTAACAATAGATAACATTTAAGGAAAATATTATGAAAGCAAGAAATTTAATACTAACAGTCGCTCTGGCCGCTTTATTTGCATTACCAGTAGCCGCTGCCCCCCACGATTGCGCAGCGCATTGCGCTGCCCAACCAGGTGATAAAGACCAAGCTTGTGCTTTGCATTGTGAAAAAAAATAACATCAGCTAACTATTCGTATCTTGTTAACAAGGTAGGTGTGGTGAGTAACCTTAAAAAGCTATTACTTTAACGAGTAATAGCTTTTTTTATGACTGCCTGTTATTAGGTTGATGTTACTAAAAATAGCGCAAAGTCGTGCTGCTAGTTTATTTAATAGACATCTTTGCTAAATACAGTGATAGTAAAAGTTCCACTGATTTTGAAGCCAGAATAGTATGCTAGGCTACCAGCCTTTATTCAAATGACGAATATTTAGGGCCCTATGTGAATTAGATTGGGTAAATAAAATAAGATCGATCAATACAAATCTTATAAGCATCTGAAAAACATCAAATTCGTCATCTCGGCATGGACTGCAAAGGATCCAGAGTACATGGACGTACGTATGGAATCATAGAGTGCTTATAACGAAACTTACAGTGATGCGACCTATTGCCATCCATGGCAACTGGTTTCCGGCAGTCCATGCCGGAATGACGGCTTACTCACTACGATTCACATAGAGTAATATTTAGGAAAGACATTTAATGAGCACCTTAACCACTCTAATCAGAATAATATCCTCTTAGTCTTATGCAAGCTCAGCTATTATCAAAATATCTAATGGTCTCGATGAGTTTTAGACAAGCAAGTTATCGTTCAGCAGCCAATAATATAATCTTGCCTCCCGACATTACAAAACTA
>CAMDOP010000214.1 GCA_945903675.1 Crenothrix polyspora | reverse complement strand
AATAAGGTCAGGTTGGCGATAGCCGCGTCCACCGACACCACGAGTCAGTATGATTTTAAGTACAGCGTTGTCAGAGTTTTTTGTAAGTTGCTCTACTTCTAAGCTTAGAAGTTCATTACCGGGGTAGGGGATTTTAAGTCGAATGCAATCTTTTTGTAGTCGCGCTAAATGGTGATCTAAAAAAACAGTTTGTCCATTGACTATGGCGATGGTTTCAAATAAACCATCGCCATATTGAAAGCCTCTATCTGTTTGATCTATTTGATGGCTGTATGCGCCATTAATCAACATAGTAAGTCGCGACATGAAGCGCGCCTTTTACTTATTCGTAACGTTTGAAAACCAAAGAGCCGTTGGTGCCGCCAAACCCGAAGGAATTAGACATGGCTATTTCAATTTTCATGTTTCTAGCAGTATTAGGTACATAATCCAGATCACATTCAGGATCTTGATTGTCAAGATTGATAGTCGCTGGAGCAATTTGATTCTTGATGCTAAGTGCAGTAATCACGGCTTCAATACCTCCAGCCGCACCTAACATATGACCTATCATCGATTTTGTAGAGCTAATGGCGACGTTGTAGGCATGTTCCCCAAGCGCAGCTTTCATAGCCTGCGTTTCGCCTATATCACCGGCTGGGGTTGAAGTGCCATGAGCATTAATGTAATCAACTTGATCAACGTTGATACCTGCATCACGTAAGGCATTAACCATGCATCGTGCTGCGCCTTCTCCGCCGGCAGAGGGTGTGGTTATATGATAAGCGTCACCGCTCATGCCATAGCCGACCAATTCGGCATAAATTTTTGCGCCACGGGCTTTAGCATGTTCTAACTCTTCAAGGACTACGACACCTGCGCCATCACTTAACACAAAACCATCGCGGTCTTTGTCCCATGGGCGACTAGCTGCTTGTGGGTCATCGTTTCTGCGTGATAAAGCTTTCGCAGAAGCAAAGCCACCCATGGCTGTGGGTGAGGTCGTGCAGCGTTCTGCTCCACCAGCGATCATTACGTCAGCATCGCCATATTTAATTAAACGTGCTGCATCACCAATATTATGAGTACCTGTAGTGCAGGCGGTAACAATGGCAAAGTTAGGGCCTTTTAATCCATATTTAATGGAAAGGTTGCCTGAAATCATATTAATAATATTGCCAGGTACGAAGAACGGGGAAATACGTCTAGGACCGCCTTTTTCATAAGTGGCATAGCATTCTTCAATGCCAGTAATGCCGCCTATGCCAGAGCCTATGGCTACGCCAATACGTTCAGCGTTGGCTTCTGTGATTACAATGCCAGAATCTTCAATCGCTTGAGATCCAGCCGCTATACCATAGTGAATGAAGCCATCCATACGTTTAGCATCTTTTTCAGGAACATATTGGCTAACGTCAAAGTTTCTTATGACGCCACCAAAGGTGCTGGCAAAGGGAGAAATATCAAAGGAATCTATAGCGCTGATGCCGCTTTTGCCATTAATAATACCATCCCAAGTTTCTGAGACTGTATTGGCTAAGCAAGTGACTGCGCCTAATCCAGTTATTACAACTCGACGTTTGCTCAATTTAATGTACCGTAAGAAAAGTTAAGAGGGGATAAGTGCTCAGTGATTTAGTGGATAAACGAAGTTCATCCACTAATACCGATATTTACGCGTTTTTTTCTACGTAATTGATGGCTTCTTGAACAGTTGTGATTTTTTCAGCTTCATCATCTGGAATTTCACATTCGAATTCTTCTTCAAGAGCCATGACGAGTTCAACTGTATCCAGAGAATCTGCGCCCAGGTCATCAACGAAGGAAGCATCGGTCGCGATATCTTCTTTAACGCCTAGTTGCTCTGCAACAATCTTTTTTACTCGTTCTTCAATTGTACTCATAATTATTTTCCTCAAACAATGTAAGCGTTCATTATTTAGTGTGAAGCTTACAAAAGTATTGTTATTAATTTAACTAGAAATCTCGTTTCCGGTAATTCCAGACGGCGGTGAATTATACTTTATATTGCGACAAAGTCACAACATTAAGGCATGAACATGCCGCCATTGACATGTAAGGTTTCACCGGTGATGTAACTAGCACCGGCAGAAGCCAAAAATGCAACAGCATGGGCAATTTCTTTAGCCTCGCCTAAACGAGACAAGGGGATTGATGATAATAAGGCAGTTTTAACCTCATCATTCAATTCCCGGGTCATATCGGTGTCAATAAAACCAGGTGCTACGGTATTGACTGTTATGTTACGTGAGCCAACTTCTTTAGCCATCGATTTGGTAAAGCCAATCATACCTGCTTTTGCTGCAGCATAGTTTGCTTGACCTGCGTTACCTGTAGAGCCTACAACAGACGAAATATTAATTATGCGTCCGGTTTTGACTTTCATCATGCCGCGCAATACGGCTTTACTCATGCGAAATACAGATGTTAGATTGGTATTGATAATATCATCCCATTCGTCATCTTTCATGCGCATTAGCAAGTTATCTCGGGTGATACCGGCATTGTTAACTAATACAGTCGGTGCACCAAAATCATCATTAATAGTTTTAATAACAGTAGCAACTGATTCAGAGTCTGCAACATCCAGCATCATGCCTTTACCATTTTCACCTAAATAGGCAGAAATACTCTCAGCGCCAGCGTCAGAGGTTGCTGTACCTATGACAAAAAAACCGTCATCAGCTAATCTTTCGGCGATAGCTCTACCGATGCCGCGGCTGGCACCTGTTATTAATGCAATTTGCTTAGTCATTAATGTGTTCCAATAATTTATTTAAGGATTCTGAGTCGTAAATAGCCATATGTTCTGCTTCTTTAACGATGCGCTTGTTTAAACCGAGCAGTACTTTACCTGGGCCGCATTCAACAAAGCGAGTGACGCCTTGATCGTGCATGAAACTAAGAGTGTCTACCCAACGCACAGGTTTAAAGAGTTGTTCTTTTAAGGCATTACGAATAGCTTCGGGTGCGCTGTGTACAGCGACGTCAACATTATGAATGAGTGTCGACTTTGCAGTATTAAAGGCAATGGCTTGTAAATGGCTATCGAGTTCTTCAGCGGCTGATTGCATCAAGGCACAATGGGAAGGTACGCTTACAGGTAATAAAATGGCACGCTTTGCCCCCGCTTCTTTTGCCGCCAGCATCGCTCGTTCAACAGCAGCGCTATTGCCTGCGATAACGACTTGGCCTGGAGCATTAAAGTTGACGGCAGAAACGACTTCATTATTTGCAACATGACTGCATAGGCTGACGACTTGGTGGTCTTCAAGACCCAATATAGCTGCCATAGCACCTGTTCCAGCAGGCACTGCTTTTTGCATGAGCTCGCCTCTTATTGAAACTAGCTTGATGGCATCTTCAAAGGCTATGACGCCGGCGCAAACTAATGCGGTATATTCTCCCAAGCTATGGCCAGCCATCCATTCAGGACGAATAGGGCTTAGTTTGCACCAAAGTTCCCAGACAGCGACACCCGCTGCTAGCATGGCAGGTTGAGTTATTTGTGTTTGATTGAGTTCAGTTTCTGGTCCTTGGGCAACGATAGACCATAGATCTTGCCCGAGTGCATCAGATGCGCGCTCAAAGGTTTGTTGTATTTCAGGATAGTTGTTCGCTAGATCAGAAAGCATGCCTACTGATTGTGAGCCCTGTCCTGGAAAAACGAATGCTAGGTTATTTGTGTTTTGATTCATTATTGAATACGTCGGAGTTAGTATTTTAGTAATGCAGAGCCCCAGGTAAAACCTGCGCCAAAAGCTTCTAGTAAGACAATTTGTCCGCGTTGAATGCGGCCGTCTCTAACTGCCTCGTTAAAGGCAATAAGTACTGATGCGGATGAAGTATTGCCTTGGTTTTCAAGCGTAACCACAACTTGGTCCATAGGCATTTTTAATTTTTTTGCAGTCGCCATGATAATGCGAATGTTGGCTTGATGAGGCACTAACCAGTCTATATCAGACTTATCCATGTTATTGGCAGCTAAGGTTTCATCTACAATATTGCCTAAAGTATTCACCGCTACTTTGAAAACTTCATTGCCACGCATGTTAATGACACCGGCTTCGTCTTTATTGAGTTCGGTGGCAACTTGCGGGTTTGGACAATACAGTAAGTCTTCAAACTCACCGTCAGAATGAATGTGGGTAGACAAAATACCGGCTTCATTCGAGGCGCTGAGTAATACTGCGCCGGCGCCATCACCAAATAATATACAAGTGCCTCTGTCGTTCCAGTCTACTATGCGTGAACAGATTTCAGTGCCGACAACTAATACGGTTTTAGCGGCCCCTGATTTAATATATTGATCGGCAATGCTCATGGCAAAAATAGAGCCAGAGCAGGCGGCTTGAATATCAAAAGCCACACAGTTTTTAATGTTCAGGCGTTTTTGCAATAAGCAGCCGGTGCTGGGATAAATTCGATCAGGTGTGCCTGTGGCAACAATGATTAAATCAATGTTGTTAGCATCGCAATTGGCGGCTTCAAGTGCTAGTCTGGCTGCGATTTCAGCCATGCTTGCGGCTGATTCGTTCGGGCCTGCAATTCGACGGCTCTTAATGCCGGTGCGTTCGTAAATCCAGTTATCCGAAGTATCAACAGTTTCAGATATGTGTTCGTTGGTGCGAATGTTTGGAGGTAAGTAGGCACCGGTGCCTATTACTTTTGAAAAATAGGTCATGCGGTCTCTCTTAGTGCTAGAACTTTTTCTACTTGCTCGCTAATTTTTTTAATAACATCTTTCTTGACTTCAACTTCAGCAAGTTGAATGGCCGTTCTAAAGGCGAGTCTGTCTGCGCCACCATGGCTTTTAATAACGAGTCCTTTAAGACCTAAAAAGCTGGCACCATTATATAGTCGTGGATCAATGCGCTTTTTAAAGGATTTAAGTACGGGATAGGCAATCAAAGCGATCATTTTAGTTAATAGGTTCTTACTAAAGGCTTCTTTTAATGTAACGCCTATCATTTTTGCAGCACCCTCAATAGACTTAAGTGCGACATTACCAACAAAGCCATCAGTAACAATAAGGTCTACTTTAATGGTTCCAGCATTTAAGGAATTGCCTTCTACGTAGCCTATGTAATTTAACGCCGAAGATTCCAGTAATTTAGCAGCAGATTTGACTTGCTCATTACCCTTCATGTCTTCTTCGCCGATATTTAATAAACCCACTTTTGGATTTTCCAAGCCTTCAACAGCTTTAACGAGGTCATTGCCCATAATAGCGAATTGAAACAAATGCTCTGCTGTGCAGTCTACATTAGCCCCTAAATCAAGCACATGGGTATGTCCGAGGGTGGAAGGTAATGTGGAAATTATGGCGGGTCTATCAATGCCAGGCATCATTTTTAAAACAAACCTAGCCGTTGCCATTAAGGCGCCGGTATTGCCAGCGCTTACGCAAGCGTCAGCATGGCCATCGCGAACAAGATTGATGGCAACGCGCATTGAAGAGTCTTTTTTATTTCTTAAGGCTTTAGAGGGAGATTCATCCATAGTAACGCACTGAGAGGCGTGATGGATGCTCAATCGATCTTGATGGCGCTTGGGTTGTTGAAGCAATAATTGTTTAATAATTACTTCATCACCTACTAAAATTAGATTTAAGTCTGGATTGCTTTTTAAACAATCCAATGATGCATGAATAGTGACTTGAGGGCCAAAATCACCGCCCATTGCATCTATTGAAATTGTTAAGCTCACGCTGGCGACTAACTCCGCACATATTCAGGTAAGCCGAG
>CAMDOP010000213.1 GCA_945903675.1 Crenothrix polyspora | reverse complement strand
ATGGGTCAATTGAGATTTTATGTAGAACAGGCCGCTATTTTACCAGATAGCGCGCATTAGAAATGAAAAGTCCGACAGACTCCTAGTAAATTAGTATCGATTAAATTTATACTCTTGTTGCTTTATATGAGTCTACTTATTTGACATTTAATGTAATATAAAAATTCTATTATTTTACTTATTTACTTTAACACAATGACTTTTCAAGGATTTTTTTAAATAAACATGCAGATTTATCTAAGATAACAGCGGCAATAAAAGGCAGTCATTGCCCCCCGCAAAAATACTTGTTCAACATTAGGATCAAAACTGGTAGCCTAAAGTTATATCAAATAAGATTCAACCTTATATTATCAATAGCTTAATTAAGGAATTAATCTGATGTACTTAAAGGCAATATTCCCCATGCCAAAGAATAAAAAATTTAATCACCAAACTTTAGCTTTAGGAAACACAGAATGAAAATTTATTACCACCCAATTTCCACTACGAGTCGCATGTTGATGCTGTTTGCCGAAGACACCGGGTTCAAGGCTGACTGGCAGATTGTCGATTTATTCACGGGTGAGCACTGCCAGCCTAACTATACTGCAATGAACCCTACTGGTTTGGTGCCAATGCTAGAAGATGCTGATTTCCGCTTGACTGAGAGCTCGGCCATTCTCAAATATCTGGCAGAAAAAACCAGTTCAGTCACTTACCCAGCCGACTTGCAAAAACGTGCCAAGATTAATGAGATGATGGACTGGCTGAACACCCAGTTTTACCGAGAGTTCGCTTACGGACTCATTTACCCTCAGCTATTTCCACATTTACGCCGCGCAACCGAGGAGCAGCAGGCCGCAACATTGGCCTGGGGCAAGGACAAGGCAAAGAGCTGGTTCAAGATTCTCGATGAGAATCTAATTGGTCCTAATAATGATTACCTGTGTGGCAATGAAATTACCCTGGCAGACTTCTTCGGCGCGCCTATCTTGACAGCCGGAGAGCTAATCCGCTGCGACTTCACCTCTTATAAAAATATATCACGCTGGCTGGCCAATATGAAAGCTCGCCCCAGTTGGGACAAGACTAACAAGGCCTTCTATGAATTAGCAGGGTCACTCAAGGAAACCCAGTTTGAAATTATCTGAGGGATCATGATTACAATAGAAAGAATCGACCACGTCGGCATTCGCATCACCGACAAACAGCGTGCACTAGACTTCTACAAGATTCTTGGCTTCAAGGTTTTAGTTGAGGTCGATTTCGACGCCGTTATCATCATCACAAATGATGCCGACGTCGAGCTCAACCTAATCTGCAACGGTGTCAGTTTAGAAGGCGGTAAAAACATGTTGATGGATATGCCACAAAAATATACCGGCATCACTCATATTGCCTTACGCGTCACTGATTTATCGGCCACCTTGGCCACCTTAAAATCATTCAATATCACATTATCCCAAGGTCCGGTCACTTTTGGTAACGGTCATGTCTCAGTGTTTGTGAGAGACCCAGATCGCAACGTGGTGGAATTACGTGCGCGCCTAGATCCCAAGCAGGCTGACCAAATTGAGAATATAAGCTTTTACAATACGTAAGATTAACTGTGTTCTTACTATTCCTGCCTTATTTAATCACACTGAGAAACTTGATCAACTTTATAAAATTTTTTAAATAACTTAAAACCTAATTGGCCACAACCCTCAATATGGCTGCTTATAGCCGTTTACTTAACCTATAGGTGATATTTACAGCCACGCTCAAACAGCACCATAGGGTAAGCCGCTTTAGTTTTAATAAAAAAATTAGTACTGTTTAGCCTAGAAGGGTAGTAATGGTGAAATTGAATGTATTTTTGCTGTATATGTTTGTATATTTTTGATGCTTGAAATCAGCGGCTCTATAAGGGTATAAACTTAATCAGGTATTCGAAGGCCCTGATTATTTTTCGTTTAATATAGGAAAGAATGAACACTGTAAAAGTGTTCCGCAACTATAAGAAGGCTCTCTAATGGGTCCTTGTGATAATGGATTTAAAAGGGCATACTCCGGTCTGGGCGTTTGAATACACTATATATTATCCGCAAATAAAGATTCAAGGCATTGCTTTGAGGAAAAAATAATGAAGAAACCCGGAGATAGACTAGGACTCGTCAAAGCATCAAGCGAAATTAAGCCCTCGCTCTCGATTGACGACGCCAAAGACCTAACTGAATTGCGACTACGCTGCGAAATACTTGAAAGCTTGCTTGTACAATTTCCGATGCCCCTTTGGGTCAAAGATTCAATTGGCCGGTTTGTTGCAGGGAGCGATGCGCATTTTGAACTCATGTGCCACCCCAGAGATAAAGTAATCGGCAAAACAGTATACGACTTTTTCTCTGAGGCCGATGCCAAGCGATTCTCCGAGCGTGATGCCGAAATGCTTGCCGATGGCATATCAAGGGACAATGATCACTGGACGCAGGATAAGGAGGGTCGTAACCGCTGGATCCTGACGCAGCGATTACGCATCCTCATGCCTTCTGGACAATACGGCATCATGAGTTTGGGTCTCGATGTGACCGACCGGAAACTCGCGGAAATAGCCGTACTGGAAAGCGAAGAGCGACTGCGCCTAAAAAACCTCGAGCTTGAGGAAGCAAAAGCAAAGATTACACTCGAACTTGACATTGCAAAAGCACTGCAAATTTCCATCTTGCCTTTAATTTTTCCAGCCTTGCCAGGTTGTTTCGCTTACGCACGGATGCTACCAGCGACTACGATGGGCGGAGACTTCTACGATTTCATCGAACTACAGGACGGGCGCATCGGACTCGTTATGGCCGACGTCTCTGGCAAGGGTGTACCAGCAGCATTTTTTATGGCTGTGGCGCTCACTAATATGCGAAGTCTCGCCCTGCACTATCCAAGCCCAGACGCCTGCTTGACACAGGTCAACAACATACTTTGCGGCCAGAACCCGATGGAAATGTTTGTTACCCTGTTCTATGGCATCTATGATGCTGCCACAGGGGCACTCAGTTACTGCAATGGCGGCCACAATCGTCCGTATATCAGACGCGCCGATGGTTCAATGGTTACCTTAGAGGGAGCGGGTGGCATGGCGCTCGGATTCATGCCAGATATCGACTTCGAAGAAGACAGCGTCCAACTACACCCGGGCGACCGTTTAGTAATGTTCACGGACGGAGTAACTGAGGCCTTCAATACCGGCGATGAGGCCTACGGCGAGGAGCGGCTAATGGCAATCATCGCTAAGTACGGCGACGCCACCCCACAGGCACTGGTCGACGCAATCTTCAATAACGTCATCGACTTCGCCGGGACTGCTCCGCAGTCCGACGACATCACGATCACAGTGCTTGAGTGCAACGGTCATCTTTGAAATGCGTGCTGATAAAAAGCTTTATATTGGTCAGGTGCCTTAAGTTGCTATGGTGCAAGATGCCCTTCCTTGTCTTTTTTAGTAAATTTTTTCTTCTGTGAATGGTTTATCCAACTTAGTTTAATAGAGTGATTCCAACATCTAATCTCCCAAGTATTAAGGTTAGCTATTTCAATATCAGTCTATTGAACTAAAAATATTGTGCTTATGGTATTCCATTTAATGTATATCAACGGAACTCCAACTAAATGCATTAGTCCACTTTACTTGAAGAAAGAATATTGTGACCTCAGCATCAACCCCAGCCTAAGTACTCATACCCATCCGCCACAAAAGGTGCTGACGGTTTTAATAACTGAGGCTTAGATTTGTCATAAGGAATATAAAAAATATGCACATCTTCTAAGTTACTTTGTAGAACGGTTATCGATTGCCCATCTGGAACATCATATCCCGCTGTTGTTAAAATTCCTCTAGGATCAGCCAGTAACATAGCTTTAAAATCTTCATCCGCACAGCACTTGGCAATGATTTGATGATACACGTCAGAGAGCTGAAGTTTGTCGAGCGGGATATAAAAAACATACTCATCTTCTAAGCTACTTTCTACAACAGTTATCGATTGCCCATCTGGAATATTATAGCCCTCTGCTGCTAACAGAGTGCTTGGATCAGCCAGTAACATAGCTTTAAAATCTTCATTCTCATAGCTTTTAGTTATTACTGATTGATACATTTCCCAGAGCTGGAGTTTATCGAATGGAATATAAAAAATATGTTCATCTTCTACGCAACTTTCTACAACACTTATCGTTTGCCAATCTGGAACATTATAGCTCTCTGCTGCTAATGTCGCTCTTGCATCAGTCAATAACGAATTTTTAAAGCTCTCATCACCCCAGCACTTAGTAATTATTTTTTGATATAACGCCGTTTGATCAAATGGTTCTGTCATGCTGACACCTTAAGCTGAAGATTGGACTAATTCTATAAATTTATAATCCCTATCTGAGGACAAGTAAAGTTGATTTTTGACTCAAAATCAAAAAGCTAAGGGTAAAGTTTATCCTAGATTGCTATGCACTAAACAAGGTTTCAGCAATGAAAGGTTAGATAAATCAATGCTTCTTCAAAATGTTCCTCAACCTAAAAGCTTTGCCTTCTGGCAAGATATATCCTTCTTCTGCTAATACGAACTTAGGATCAGCTAACAACTTAGCTTTAAAGTCTGCATTTGCTGAGCATTTAGCTATTATTCTTTGATACAAATCTGTTTGATCAAGTGGTTCTGGCATGATAATTCCTCAGTCTGGAGGTAGGACTACCTTTTATAGCTTTATAATCTCTATCTGAAGATAAGTAAAGTTAGATTATTGACTAACCTACTGGCTAACAGGCATTAGTCTACGTAAAAGAAACTGAGTATTTAGCGTGGCTTAGTGACTACTAAAATGAAAAGGTATAGGTATGTCTTTTATGATAGAAGGATTTTATCTAGAAAACTGATGTGTCTTCACTAATATTTTTTTTATAAATCCCTTGCATGGCCTGATCAGCATAAGCATCGTGTTTATTTATCAACCGATGGTAAGTCTTCCAATGCATATTTTTGGATTTTCTCCATTAGGATTAGCAATACAAGGCTCCCATTTAAGTTGATCCCTAAGTTAAACTTTGCGACAGAACCATTTGTTTAAATAATCAACTTTGATGCTGTTTTCACCGATTAGCGAGTTTTTTACACGCTGTTAATACATTTGTCACCTCAACCAAGAAGCAAATCTAACTTTAACCTCTGCTCCGAGTCCCTTGCTCCACTGATAAATTGAGGTTTCATTAATTTTATGATGAGCCCATTGCAACCAACCAGTAATGGACGTGTAAATAACCCGCAGAGGGTCAAAGGTCAGAAGCTGAGGCTTAGTTAAAGCAAAAACTCTTGCAATGAGTATAGTGCCCAGTAATTTTGCTAATAACTCAAGTAAAAAGCCTTGCAGAATAAAGCCGTGAGTTAACAATCCAATAACAACAAAATTGATTAGGGTGGCAATTAATATTGGAATACTGAATGCCACTAATGCCTGATTAGGTGTTGTATGACTGAGCCATCGCTCAAATGGCTGCAGCTTCAACCATCTGACCAACGAACGTCCGAATGCCGTCAAACTATCCCAAAGCCACTCTTCGATAATCAGAGTTACAGCCAAAAATGAAAACAGAATTTTTTTCATGGTCTAGTCTAAAGAGAAATAAATACTATTATACGTATTTATTTTGACACTAACCCTCAATACATCTAGGAGTTTATTTGTAAAATTGAATGGGATATCAAAGACGCCAATCAATGTCACCACGTTACAATTTATCCCAAGCAAGCAATCAA
>CAMDOP010000212.1 GCA_945903675.1 Crenothrix polyspora | reverse complement strand
GCTACGGCGACCTCTAAACCTTTACGTTGGGCATAATCGTATAATTGATCTTTATCTATTTTTCCAACATTAAAGTATTGCGCTTCAGGGTGAGAGAAATACCAACCACTAACTGCTGATGCTGGATACATGGCAAAACTTTCAGTGAGTTCTATGCTGGTGTTTTCGGTAACACTGAGGAGTTCAAATAACTTACCTTTCTCGGTATGGTCTGGACAAGCAGGGTAGCCGGGTGCTGGACGAATACCTTTATAAGCTTCATTAATTAATTGGCCAGAATCCAGTTCTTCATTTTCGGCATAGCCCCAATACTCTTTTCTAACGACTTGATGTAGATATTCTGCAAAGGCCTCTGCTAATCTATCTGCCAAGGCTTTAAGCATAATAGCGCTGTAATCATCATGATCATCGGCAAATTGTTGTAATTTTTGTTCGATACCAATACCCGTAGTGACTGCGAAAGCGCCTATATAATCTGCTATTCCAGAATCTTTAGGGGCAATGAAGTCAGACAAGCAATAATTAGGGCGTCCTGGCGCTTTAATGTTTTGTTGACGTAAGTGATGTAAGGTTTTTAAGCGTTGTAGTCTAGTTTCATCGCTATAAACAATCACATCATCATTCTCGCTGTTGGCAGGAAAAAAGCCAACAACTGCTCGGGCGCTTAACCATTCTTCGCTGATAATTTGTTGCAGCATGGCTTGCGCATCAGCAAACAGTTTTTTAGCTTCTACACCGACAATAATGTCATCCAGTATTTTTGGGTAGCTGCCGGCCATTTCCCAGGTTTGAAAAAACGGGGTCCAGTCAATGTATCCTACTAATGTTTCTAGTGGGAAATGTTCTAGGACCTTGATGCCTATAAACGACGGCTTAACCGGCTTTAATACTGTGCTGCCAGAAAATTTATTGCGTCTAGCTTCTTCTAGCGAATGCTGTTTAGTTTTAGCTTCTCGACCTTTGTGGCGCTCCCTAACTTCTTCATATTCTGCATGTATACTTTGTATGAAGTTATCTTTTAAGTCGGCGCTTAATAAATTACTAGCTACACCAACACCACGCGAGGCATCTGTTACATAAACGGTAGCACCTTGATAATGGGGCTCAATTTTCACGGCAGTATGTGCACGTGAGGTTGTAGCGCCACCAATCATTAAAGGAATGGTAAAGCCTTGGCGCTGCATTTCTTTAGCGACATGCACCATTTCATCGAGTGAAGGTGTAATTAAGCCACTTAAGCCGATAATATCTACATTTTCTAGGCGTGCCGTTTGCAAAATCTTTTCAGCAGAGACCATGACGCCTAAATCAATGACATCGTAGTTATTGCATTGCAATACTACGCCAACAATATTTTTACCAATGTCATGTACATCGCCTTTAACGGTGGCCATTAATATTTTGCCATTCGTTTGGCGCTCCCCACCCGCTTTATCTGCTTCCATATAGGGCATCAAATAGGCAACGGCTTTCTTCATAACGCGTGCTGATTTAACAACTTGGGGTAAGAACATTTTTCCGGCGCCAAATAAGTCACCGACGACATTCATGCCGTCCATTAAGGCGCCTTCTATGACATGAAGTGGTCTTTGTGCCTCAAGTCTGGCTTGTTCAGTATCTTCATCTATATAATCGGTAATGCCTTTAACTAAAGCGTGTTCTAGGCGTTTACTAACTGGCCAGGTGCGCCATTCTAGATCTTCTTTTTTGACTTCGCTGCTGCTACCGTCGCCACGATATTTTTCAGCCAGTTCAAGTAGTTTTTCAGTGCCGCTGCCATCATGAGTATTTAGTACTACGGCTTCTACCGCATCACGTAAGTCATCGGGGATGTCGGCATAAATAGCGAGTTGGCCGGCATTGACAATACCCATGGACATGCCTGCTTGAATGGCATGATATAAAAATACGGCATGTATCGCTTCTCTAACTGGGTTGTTGCCGCGAAATGAAAAAGATACATTTGATACGCCACCGGAAATCAGTGCATGGGGTAGGGTGCGTTTAATTTCTCGGGTGGCCTCAATAAAGTCTAAGCCATAATTGTTATGTTCATCGATGCCGGTAGCAACAGCGAATATATTTGGATCGAAAATGATGTCTTCGGGTGGAAAATGGACTTGCTCGGTAAGAATTTTGTAGGCGCGCTGACATATTTCAATTTTGCGAGCTTGGGTGTCTGCTTGGCCCTCTTCATCAAAAGCCATGATAATAACTGCGGCACCATAGCGACGTACCAGGGTTGCATGCTTAATAAAAGCGGCCTCACCTTCCTTTAATGAAATAGAGTTAACTACACCTTTGCCTTGAATACATTTAAGGCCAGCCTCTAAAATATCCCATTTTGAAGAATCAAGCATAATCGGAACTTTAGCGATATCGGGCTCAGCTGCGATCAGCATTAAAAAGCGTACCATGGCTTCTTTGGATTCCAACATCCCTTCATCCATATTGATGTCGATAATTTGGGCGCCATTTTCAACTTGCTGCTTGGCAACATCTAGTGCTGCTTCAAAGTTGCCTTCAATGACGAGGCGTTTAAACGCAGCGGAGCCTGTGACATTGGTGCGCTCTCCAACATTAACAAAGAGTGACTCTGGGCCGATAGACATAGGTTCAAGACCTGCTAAGCGACATTTCTTATCTATGATTGCAGGTATTCTGGGTGGACAGTTCTGAACGGCTTCGACGATTGCTTTAATATGTGCCGGTGAGGTGCCGCAACAGCCTCCAATAATGTTTAAATAATCATTGCTAGCCCAGTCTGCCAGTTCTTTAGCCATGGCTTCGGGTGATTCGTCATACTCACCAAACTCATTGGGTAAGCCTGCATTAGGATGGGCAGAAACCTGAGCATCTGAAATATTAGATAATTCAGCAATATATTGACGTAATTCTTTAGCACCTAAGGCACAATTAAAACCAAATGAAATGGGGTTTACGTGTTTTAATGAATTCCAAAAAGCGCCAACGGTTTGGCCAGATAAGGTTCTGCCAGAAGCGTCAGTAATGGTGCCGGAAATCATAACCGGTAACTTGTAACCGATCAGCTCAAAGTAAGTTTCGACAGCAAAAATGGCGGCTTTAGCATTTAAAGTGTCAAAAATAGTTTCTATTAGAATGATATCAGCGCCGCCGTCTATGAGTCCCCGCGTTGCTTCGGTATATGCGTCTACCAGTTGATCAAAAGAAATATTTCGAAAGCCGGGGTCGTTGACGTCCGGAGACATTGAGGCTGTGCGATTGGTCGGACCTAGGACGCCGGCGACAAAGCGAGGTTTGTGAGGTGTTTTTTGCGTGTATTCAGTAGCGGCTTCCTTGGCTACGCGAGCAGATTCGACATTGATTTCGTAAGCTAACGACTCCATTCGATAATCTGCCATAGCAATAGAGGTGGCATTGAAGGTATTAGTTTCTACTATGTCAGAGCCGGCTTCAAAATAAGCGCTATGTATGGCTTTGATGATGTCTGGCTGGGTTAATGATAATAAATCATTATTGCCCTTAAGATCTGTATCCCATTGTGCAAAGCGGGCGCCCCGATAATCTTTTTCATCCAGTTTATAGCTTTGGATCATGGTGCCCATGGCGCCATCAAGAAATAAAATTCTTTGTGACAGTTGTTGTTTTAATAGGTCTGTTTTATTCATTGATTATGCCGTGGGGTGTTTGCTAGCCAGAAGATAAGTATTGCTTAAAGAGCAGGCTGGTATTATTATTTTTATCACTATATTTAGGAGATGAGCATGTCAAAACCAACAATGACTCAAGTATTTAAGAGCGTTCTATCTGCTTTTATCGGAGTGCAAAGTGAAGCGAATAGAAAAAGAGACTTTGAGTATGGGTCTTTTTCTAATTATATTATTGTAGGATTAATAGTTACTGTAGTGTTTGTAGGTGCCGTCATATTGCTGGTTTCTACTATCGTATAGCTCATCTATTTAGGTTGTTTGTCAATATGTTAGCTCTACTTTTATTAAGCTATTGTATTGAGGTTATAAAAAAGCCCAAGCAATGCCTGAGCTTTTTTTATGCAGCGGGTTTTTATTCTGGTGATTTAAAGCTGTGTTTTATTTTTTGAAACATCTCTTTAAGGCCACTGAATAAATTGGTGACTGATAAGCTTTCTTTGGTAATAAATTTAAGACGTAAAAAAGCTATGATGGCAAAGCTGAATAAGGATGGTGAAAATTCTTCATAAAGCGATTTTAGTATGCCGGCAAAGCCTGTGAAATCACCCTGGTTTTTTCTGTCAGCGCCATTTATGGCTTCATAAGCACTACCACCTTCGCTAGCTCTAAATGACTCTAACATATTAATATTAATATATTGGAATAAAAAGACTAAGAAAAAGAATAAAATTGCACCACCGCCAACCCATATTATGGCATTGTCTATTTTTGCTTTCATGGCTGACTGATAAAGCCAGATTGCAATAAAAACCATTATCATACCGCTAATCATAATACATACCCCTTTTGTAAATTATTGTTAATTATAGTTTTGTTAGGAAAAAGTAAGTGAACGGACATTTTAAGGTCATATTCGCATTATCTTTCTCGATGACTTTACAAGATTCATACTTTTCCTGCCCCGGTGTTTTCTGCTTTTTGATGCCGCCGTCTTCGATTGAATATTTAATCGTTATTTTCATTTCTTTGGTTCTGCCTACAGAATCAGTAGACGTTGTCAGTAAAGTACCATCTTCTTTAAAGTCCCATACTGTCGTTACTGCTTTTTTTTCGCCATCTAATTTAATGGCTTCAGCGTATAACTTCCATTTTCCCAATATTTCAGAGTTGCTTTGTAAAGCAACCTCAGCATTTGCTGAGAACGCAAAAAAAAGCGCAACCAAAGGTAATATTTTAACGTATTTTTTCATTATTATTATGCCCCTAACTTTTGACTTCAAAAAACAGAATTCAAACTATACCACATCAGTTCTCGAGCATTAACAACAATAGTTATTAATAGCTGGATTATCTTGATATTTTATTGGCAGCCAAGAATAAGCCTTGACTTTAATTTCTCCTAAAGTATTATGCAGCCTCCGCTTGCTATGAATTTAGCAGTTTCTCATAAAAATATTTGGTAGGAGATACATACATGGGTTTTATCTTAGATCTAACTGAAACATTAAAAACACCAGCTGGCATGGTTGGCGCTGTTGTAGTTATCGCTGCTGTGTATGCGTTATTGAAATGGGTATTTGCTGCACACCCAGACGACGAAAAATAAGAATACCTAACCGTTTCGGTTATACCGTAGGCTACTCTCCATTCCTAATGAATGGTTAGTGGCCTTATTTTTATGTAATTTTCCAGTATTTACTTTATAAACGTATTATAATTTACACATTTTTATTAATGAAATGTATAAGTTTATAATCACAAAAATTATAGAGCTTCAATCTAAGCAAGTTCCTGCAATCGGCATTGGATTGTTTCGACTTTTCTATGGCTTAGTCACTTTGCAGGAAATAATCTTCCTGCTGTATTTTAATCACCTAATATTTGATCCTATACCTTATATAGATATCGAATTTCCTATGATCCCCTTTTTCTTATGTCTCTGGGGCATTGTTGCAAGTTTTATTGTTGTCGGCTACCGTTATCAATTTGCCCTTATCAGCAATTATATTTTCTGGATTATTTTTGTTAATTTCACGACTATGCAGCGTGACTTTGATGGTGGTTTTGATTCATTCATGATCGGAGCTGGATTTTTTCTGCTCTTTATGCCGGGAGACCGCGCATTTTCATTAGACAATCTTAGA
>CAMDOP010000211.1 GCA_945903675.1 Crenothrix polyspora | reverse complement strand
GCTGGGAGAGCATCGCCCTTACAAGGCGAGGGTCGGGGGTTCGAACCCCTCAGCACCCACCAGACTTTGGAGTGGTAGTTCAGTTGGTTAGAATACCGGCCTGTCACGCCGGTGGTCGCGGGTTCGAGTCCCGTCCACTCCGCCAAATTAAAAAAACCCTGAGCCGTTGGTTCGGGGTTTTTTTTTGCTCAACAATTGATTCTTTAGGAATGATCTATGCTGACAAAAATTAGAGAAAAATCACAAGGAGCCCTTGCATGGGTCATCTTGACATTAATTTGTGTTCCCTTTGCTTTATGGGGGATTAATAATTATTTGGATACTGGTAAAGAGGCTGCTGTTGCGTCAGTTGGAGATAGAGATTTCTATCAGCGAGATGTTAACAAAGCCTATGAGCAATATAGTCAGAATCTACAAGGCCTGAGTATTGATGAGCAAACTTTAAAGACACAAGCGTTGCAAAAACTAATAAAAGATGAAGTTTTATTGCAATATGTACATGCTGAAGGACTAGTTATAACGGATGAAGAAGCACGCGAATTTATTAAATCGCTACCTTATTTTCAGGTAGATGGTAAGTTCAGTGATAAACAATATAAAACATTATTGAGTTCACAGCGGATTTCTTCCGGTGAATTCGTAAGTAGAATTAAAAACGCACTAACTATGGAACAGTTTCAGCATAGTATTGTTGATAGTAGTTTTTCTACTCAATATGATGCTGAAGCTTTTTTTAAAATACAAAACCAACAGCGTGATGTTGATTTTGTAGCTGTACCATTACCATTACAATCATCAATAGAAAAGCCTACAGATGAAGAAATTTCAACTTATTATCAGCAACATCTGGCGCTTTATCAAATGCCAGAGCAAGTGGCTGTTGAATACGTAGAATTAATACTCGATGACATAGCTAAAAAAGTTGTAGTGAGTGATGATAAATTAAAAGCTTATTATGATGATCAGAAAGAACTATTTACTAATCCTGAGCGTAGAAAAATAAGCCATATCTTATTCACCGTTAATGATAAAGTCACTGATAAAGAGGCTTTAGATAAGGTTCTAAAAGCTAAAAATGACCTACAGACTAAAGATTTTTCTGTCTTAGCGGCTGAAGTTTCTGATGATAAATTGACAGCTAAAAACGGCGGTGATTTAGGCTTATTTAATGTTGGAGTCATGGAAAAGTCTTTTGAAGATGTTGCTAGTACTCTGAAATTAGGTGAGGTATCTAATCCAGTAAGATCAGCCTTTGGTTATCATTTAATTAAAGTAACTGAGCTGGTAGCAGGCGGTATTAAACCCTTTGATAGCATTAAGACTGATGTTATTCAAGCCTATCAAAAATCTCAAGCTGAAAATGCTTTTTTTGAAGCGGGCGAAAAACTAACGGAAATGAGTTTTGAGCATCCTGATAGTTTGCAAACAGTAGCCACGAACCTGGGTGTCGCTGTTAAGAAATCTTCCTTGTTTACTAAAGATAAAGGTGAGGGTGTTGCTGCTGAAGATAAGATTCGCAGTGCAGCATTTTCTGAAGAAGTATTACAGGGTAATAATAGTGCACCTGTAGAGTTAGGCGTTGGGCGATTGGTTGTGGTTCGACTTTTAGAGCATAAAGCAGCTACTAAGCGTGAACTGAGTGAAGTTAAGCAGAATGTGGTGTCAGAATTGACAAAACAAAAAGCTCAATTGCAAGCTGACGAAAAAGTACAGAAAATAATTGAAAAGTTACGTGCCGGCTCATCAATGCAGGCTATAGCTGCAGAAAACAATCTATCAATTAAGACAGAAAAAGGCTTAGTGCGTGGGAAAAACAAACTTCCTGAATTGCTAAGTAATGCTATTTTTAAAGCACCTAAACCTCTGGTAGATAAACCGTCTATTTTTAATGTTGTCTTAGCTAACGGTGAAAGGCTAGTTGTGAGTTTATCCAAAGTAACGTTAGGTACCATGGGTGAAGATGATAAAAAACAACTAGAGTTGGCGAAGAAAAATATTGCTAATGCTTTTGGTCAAACTGAATTTAATCAAACATTAAATAGTTTGCAACGAAAAGCAGATGTGACTGTTAACGCTAAAACTCAAACTCAATAAGTTGTTCGGGTTTGATCAATAAAAAAAGGGAGCTTATAGCTCCCTTTTTTTATGAGTAAATTTAGTAGCTTACGATGAGCTAGCCGCTAAACCAGCAATGTTATAACCGCAATCGACATAAGTGATTTCGCGAGTAATACCAGACGCCAAATCAGAACACATAAATGCAGCAGCGTTACCCACTTCTTCTATAGTAATATTTCTTTTTAAGGGTGAAGTATCAGCTGCTTTGTTGAGCATAGACTTAAAGTCATTGATGCCTGATGCCGCTAATGTTCTAATAGGTCCAGCCGAAATAGCATTAACGCGTGTACCTTCTGCACCTAAGGCTACTGCCATATAGCGTACATTGGCCTCTAAACTCGCTTTAGCAACGCCCATGACATTGTAATTAGGGATAGCACGTTCTGCACCTAAATAACTTAAGGTTAATAATGAGCCATTGCGACCTTGCATCATTGAGCGACCAGCTTTGGCTAAAGCCGTAAAGCTGTACGAGCTGACATCGTGAGCAATTCTAAAATTCTCGCGAGTAGTTACATCAACATAATCACCATTAAGCGCATCACGAGGTGCGAAAGCAACGGAATGTACGATAACGTCTAGGCCATCCCATTGTTCAGCTAATTTTGAAAATACGGTATCGATATGTTCATCAATACTTACATCACATTCAAGCACTATTTTAGAGTTGCAAAGTACAGCCATTTCTTCAACGCGACTTTGCAGCTTTTCATTTTGAAAAGTAAAGGCTAATTCAGCGCCTTCGCGATGCATTGCTTGGGCTATACCCCAAGCAATAGAACGATTGCTCGCTAAACCTACAATTAATACTTTTTTACCCTGCATGAAACCCATAAACCATACTCCTTATTAATAATGGTTAGATGATTAAATGGGCCAAGTATCTATGATCCCTGTAATGAAGTCCAGAACTTTGTCTGTGCTTTAACAGCTAGTGGACATTGTAATGCAGGGCTGTTTTACCAGTTTTTTAGTCACATTTGTGGGTGCTTTTAATTTCTAGGGCGTTTTTGTGCTATTCTCGCAGTATCGAAAATAGATCATTATTAAATCTTTTAGCAATATCAAAAAATCATGAAAAAACAATTAACTACTTGGGATTGGCTGCTTTTTTCGTTACTTATTACGCTGATATTCTCGATATTGCTGGTTATGTATCAGATTGATCGGCAATGGTTGAAGCTCACGGCGATAGAAACTGCGATGACTGAACAAGCCAAGGATATGCGTGAATTACGCACGGCTAGGGGTTCTGGTGCAGTGATGAATGATTCCTCCTTACAAAATACGGCCTCTAAAGAGGTTTCTTTAGCTTTTAAGCGTGCGAATGATGCAACTCATCTAGCAGATTATGCCCAAGGTGATTGGAGTGTAGAGGCTTTTGGCACGAATTTAAAAACGATTACACCTTTGGTATCTACCGATGCTTATGCAAGTAATGTGCAAAGTTATGTATTAGAAAGTTTGATTAACCGTAATCCTGATACCTTAAATTGGGAAGGTTTAATCGCCAAAAACTGGAGCATCAGTGACGATGGTTTAGTCATACGTTTTCAACTGCGTGAGGATGTGAGTTTTTCTGATGGTATCACCCTAACAGCTGACGATGTGGTGTTTACTTTTAATTTCATTATGACGGAAGTTATACAAGCGCCGCGTGATCGTGCTTATTTGGAGAAAATAAAATCGGTACAGGCTAATGGCAAGTTCGAAGTGGTGTTTACTTTTAAAGAACCCTATTTTGAGGCTTTGTCGTTGGCAGGTAGCATGCCAATTTTAGCTAAGCATTTTTATGAATCGTATTTAAAAGAGCCACAAAAATTTAATGAATCTAAGGGTATATTGCTAGGTAGTGGCCCTTATAAATTGCTTGATGCTAAGAGTTGGTCACCCGATAAAGGCAGTATAGAGTTAGTGCGTAATGATTATTATTGGGGAGATGTACAGCCTTCCTACAATCGTATCTTATGGAAAATTATTCAGAATGATAGTGCTCGCTTAACCACTTACCGTAATGGTGATATTGATAGTTATGCGGCACGTCCTGTGGAATATCAAACGCTAAAGAATGATGGGCAGATCACAAAAAAGAGTCATAACTTCGAATATATGCCGCCTGTAGTGGGTTACAGCTACATCGGTTGGAATGAGTATCGCTCAGCTAAGCCTACGCGCTTTGCTGATAAGCGCGTCAGATTAGCAATGACTTATCTGACGGATGTTAATCGGATTATCAGTAATATTTTTTTGGGTTATGCCGAACCTGCACTAAGTCCTTTTAGTCATCTTGGTAAACAGCACGATCATAGTTTGCAAGCTTACCGATTCGATGTAGAAAAAGCCAAGGCCTTGCTTAAAGAAGCCGGTTTCGAAGATCGTAATCACGATGGCGTATTAGAAAACAAGGCGGGTCAGGCTTTTGAATTTAAATTAACCTATTTAGAATCCAATGAAGATACCAAGCGTATGGTGCTATTGCTAAAAGATTTATACGCAAGAGCAGGGGTCAAGATGATTCCGTTTCCTCAAGAATGGCCAGTCATGCTAGAAAACCTCGATAAAAAAGACTTTGATGCAATTACCTTAGGTTGGACTAGCGGCATAGAAACCGATTTGTATCAGATATTTCATTCTACACAGGCGGCAAGTAATGGCGATAATTACATCAGCTATAAAAATTCAGCCTTAGATAAATTGATTGATGAAGCAAGGCGCACGGTTGATGAAAGTAAACGCTTGCCTTTGTGGCAGCAAGCGGAACGTATCATTTATGAAGATCAGCCTTACACTTTTTTAATGCGCCGTAAGAGTTTGTTATTTGTTGACCAGCGTATCCATAATTTACAAATGACTAAGTTAGGTTTGAATCTAGGCTTATTGCCCTTAGAAAACTATGTGCCTAAAGCTCAACAAAAATATACCCAATAAGCAGTCACTATTATGCTGATTTATTTATTACGGCGTTTATTACTGATGATCCCCACGCTGTTGGGCATTACTGTTTTAGTTTTTACGGTAATGGCTATGTCGCCAGGTGGCATCAGCGCTCAGAC
This sequence comes from Crenothrix polyspora, assembly GCA_945903675.1. GTDB lineage: Bacteria > Pseudomonadota > Gammaproteobacteria > Methylococcales > Methylomonadaceae > Methylobacter_C. Next base: position 633 of record CAMDOP010000211.1, on the reverse strand, counting down.
TTTAGTGGGTGGTATGGATATGAAGCCCCAAGAAAAGCAGGCCTTACTTAATTATTACAATAAGCGTTATGGCTTGGACAAGCCCGCACCGCTGCAATATTTGCATTGGTTAAATAATGTCCTACCTGTCGGTTTTGTTATGGATGAACAAGGTAACCAAGGTGATTTTTCTTTTACTAAAGGCATGGATTTAGGTACTAGCTTTCAATATGGACGACCTGTAGCCGATATCCTGATCGAACGTATTCCCATTACCTTATTATTGAATCTAGTCACCATTCCAGTCACTTATCTGATTGCTATTTTTGTGGGTATGAAGTCAGCAACGCACAGAGGCGGCCGATTTGATGTCGGCATGGGTATGTCGATGTTGGCCTTATGGTCTATCCCCACCATGTTAGCCGGCGTATTGTTACTAGGATTTTTCGCTAATGTGCAGCATTTTCAATGGTTCCCAACCTCAGGTATTAGTAGTCGAGAGGCTTTAGATATGCCTTTTTTACCACATTGGGGCGCATCGGGATTTGTCCGAGGTTTCTTGCTAGATCGCTTATGGCATTTGGTGCTGCCGGTCTTGTGCTTATCTTATGGCGGATTCGCTGCCTTGGCGAAATTGACACGCACCTCGATCTT
>CAMDOP010000210.1 GCA_945903675.1 Crenothrix polyspora | reverse complement strand
ATTTTGAGGAGAATACCCAATTAACATTTCCCAGTAATGTAAAAGTTACCAAAATACCCGTAGCGGTATCGTATGTAGCCAATGGCATCAACTACCAAACCCACTACACCTTAAAAGATAACGCCGTTACCGTTAAGAGAAGTCTTGGTGTCAAGAGACCATCAGCCGTTTGTGGCAGCAAAGATTTAGAAAACTGGAAAGTGTTTCATAAGGTTTTAAAGCGGGATTTAAGGAGTCAGATTGTTTATGAGTGATATTATCAGTGCATAGAACATATTTAAAATAAGAATAACGCTATGAAAATAACATTATTGATTGATGCTGATATTATCGCTTATAAGTGTGCGGTCACTAATGAAAACGCCTACGAAGCTAATTCAAAAGCAATAAGTATTATAAATCGATATATTAGATTACTTCAGGCAGATCATGCTTTAGTTTGTTTAAGTGACAAAACTAATTGGCGAAAACAAATATTACCTACCTATAAAAGTAACCGAAAAGATATAGAAAGACCAATCTTGCTTGATTATGTTAAGCAACATTTAATGGATAATTTCGAATCAATTATTTATCCTGGCCTAGAAGCCGATGATGTAATGGGGATATTAAGTACTCATCCAACTAAAATAGAGGGTCAGAAAATAATCGTATCGGAAGATAAGGATATGAGAAGCATACCTGGCTGGTTATATAATCCAAGTAAAGATGTTAATCCCCAATATATTAGTGAGCAAGAAGCTGATAGATATCATCTATATCAGACATTAACGGGAGATTCTACAGATGGTTATAAAGGATGTCCTGGAGCGGGTCCTGTAAAAGCAAATTCACTTTTGGATTCAAATCACTCAAATATTTGGTGGGAAGTGATTATTGACCTTTATAGAAGTAAAGAACTGACTGAAAAAGATGCTTTACAACAAGCACAGGTAGCTCGTATATGTAGGGCAAGTGATTATGATTTTGAACGTCAAGCAGTAAAGCTATGGCTGCCAAAAAATACTACGAATACCAAAGCCAATATATATGATGAAATCAACCAGAAAAAAGTAGTCCAACAATTAATAAAAGCGAAAATATCAAGTCCAAATGAATCTAGAAAGTATAAATTGGGGGATATTGGTCCCTATGGAGGCAGAGTATTCTATATAAATAATACCGGTGATATAGGTATTGAAGCTAAAACTACTGATGAAACAATAGCCTTACATTGGAGTAATGCAATTATTGCAACCAGTGATTATGGAAATGAATGGCACTTACCTTCCAAAAGCGAGTTGGCACTTTTGTATAAACAAAAGATTAAAGTAGGCGGGTTTACTAATACTGATTATTGGTGTGCAACTGAATACAATAATGAAGATGCATGGGTACAATCTTTCAAAACAGGGTATCAATATATCGATGATAAAAAATTAAAACTTAACGTTCGTGCTATAAGAAGTTTCGATCATTCGGCATATTTCGAATCGCCAAAATTAATGCAAAAAACTAGCCACCGTAATAACGAAAAGAAAATTTATATTTCAAAAGAAGTAATTATTAGTGAAGTTAGACAAAAAACTTTAGATTTAGATTTAGTCTGGCAAATGGAATTAGAAAGGCTATGGAAAGATAATGAACAATGGAAAAATGAGAATAGCAGCAGGACAAGTTTTTTTGCTTCATTATTAGGAAATAAAGCAAAGTATAAATCTGAGTTAAGTGAAAGGATAACAAATTATATAAGCATAATTAATTTGTTGCCTACGGTAATTGAAATAATTTGCAACACTAATCCTGTGACCGAACTTGATGATTTATGTGAACCAACCATTTCCATATACGATACAGTAGCTGAAAGAAATAATGAGAAACGAATAAAAAAACAAACTGGATGTTTAAGCTTAGTAAAACTAAGGCATGAGTTTGGTAGTGATTTACGATTTAATTCACATCGAATTGGAAAAGTAATTGATGTCAACAATCTCATAGGCACCTGTCCTAATTGCTTAAGAAATCAACATATAGAAGTTGAATCTTTAAGTGTTATGTATTTTAGGCCAAAACACATAAATACTGGGAATATAGGGGTTATCAACGAGTTTTTCTCTTAAATTGAGATAATCGAATTTTCTTATCTAGCTTCGATTAATTATAGAAGACTGCAATCATATGAAGAGCAAATTAACACTGGTAACTCCAGCAGTTGAATTTTTACAATTCCGATCAAGCACAAACCTTATAAAACTATTAGGTTATTTAAGTCAACCGAATGCTGATATACCTGAAAATGTTGTAAGAAACTTAATAGAAACATCTGAGCTGCCAGTTATCAAAGACCATGAAAATCTCTTCGATTTTGATGAAGATGTATGGAACAGTTTTGCTCAACTGAATTGTGAAATTAATTGGCTTAATTTTATAGTGCCAGAAACGGTTGATCCACAGCAAGAGAATATATCAAATGACTTACGGCCAGATAGTTTTGCACGTGAATTAGCAGATGTACTATCCATTAATGATGCGATATTGGAAGATATAAAAATAACGGGCAATAATTCATTGTTGTTTTTTAGTGAAATTAATTCCCTATTGAAAGATGAGAAAGTATTTAAATCCTTTATTAATACTTCTTCTGAGATTGCAGATATTTTAATAAACATACTGCAAGATGATAGTGAAGTCATTAGGCACAGTCGCAAATATATAACAGAAGGCTATTGGGAGTGGATTTTCCCTTCGCTTTGTATGGCGTACATAAATTATTTAGATGAAGATAACTCTCTCGATATTGAAACGAATTTTTCACTAATCTCTGAAAAAAGAGCAGCTGATGAGATGGTAGGGTTATGTTCATTATTGATGCTTCAATGGCTTTCAATAGCTGACTTTAAAAATACTAAGTATGCAACTTGTTTTGCAAAATACTATGCAATGATTAAATGCATAAATCACGAAAATCGACTCAGTAAAGGAATTCTCTCTTTATTTTTAGCTACTGCTGAGAAAGAATCAGAAGACAGCCTTAGTCATTCACTCGTAAATGAAGATTACAACAGTGATGTTCGTGCTGTTGTATTTTCGATTATAGCCACCCACCTATATCTAAGGCCTAAAGCTTATGAAGTATTAATAGATGCCTTGTTTGGACAATATCATGAGATACATGAATCAAAGATAGCTGACTTATTGCATAGACCTTTACAGATGTTACTTGCTAACTATTTGTTGAATACAACACCAGCTGCCCAGCAAGCAAGTAAAAGTTATTTCTCGTTTGTTGAGGGTATAAATTCAACTAAAGTACAAAAAATGATAAATGAGGTATATATACCAGGACCGAATATCACTGCACTCGTTTCACTGATAAGAAATGCAACACCTTTAACCTTCTGGCATGATGTTTTTGACGCTAAAGATGAGCTTATCTCTAAGCTAGTTGAGTTGATAAATATAAAAAATGATAAAGAAAGTTTTCCTCAGTCTTTGAAATTTATTTCACCGCATGAATTCGATCAGAATTACTTTTATCTTGACCCTTTTCCACAATACTATAAGTGCATCTCAACTTTAGGCATCAATCTTTTAAACAACGAACTATCCGATAGTTGGTTAGATTTTCAATATACGAGAAATTTTGTTGAGGGTGCTGAAGCACTCCTAAAGGCAGGATATACTGATTATGCCCTAGTTTTCTTGGGGTATGGCCTTCTTCGGATTAAATTTGGAATGATAAGGCAACGATCTTCAGTGATAAACGAAAATAATTATGCATTCTCAGTTAGTCTCGTAAATGATTTTATATCGAAGAGTGAGGTATGGACTGGAGTTGAAAAACACTTCTTACCTTTTATAGATATAATCCTAAATTCAGCACAGCCCATATCTTTAGCTGAAAGGCTCTGGTTAATAGGAATAAATGAGAAATTCAAGGTTGTAAGAAAAAATGGTAGTGCTGAAGTAATTTGGATTAACCCAACAAAACCGGTCAGTTTGTCATCAGAATGCCCTCAATGGTTCAAAGATGATGAGAACTCAATATCAAGCTTAACTAATCTGTTAGATGCCGTTAATAAACTTAATAATAAAGAAAATAAAAACACTGAAGCTTGGGACATAATTTGCACCCAATCAAAATTAAATCGTCCCTATAGAGATTTGCTTGATGAGTTGCAAGCAAAAGCCATTATGATTTTTAAACCATTCTTTTTTGCATGCTTAAGCAATATTGAGTTAAGAGAGAGTGTGGGTAGATTAAAAATAAATTTAAATACAGAGAAAGACTTTACTCTAGGTGCAATTGCCGTTTTTATGAAAACGGTACAATCGAAAGCCAAGCACCAAGATCCAGAATATGAGAAGTTACATGCTATTGCTAAGGATATAGATATATGTCATAGCAAATTAATCACAATGATTGCTGATATAAATCCTAAAACTATAAGTGATTTTTATTTTTTTACATCGCTGAGAAACTATTCAGGCCATCGTGATGATGATATGAAAAAACTCGAGGCTACACAAGTTTCTTGGCTTTATTATTATGCAAATATATATTTTGGTGAGTTTTATAAGCTCTCACAAGCTCTAGATTAAATTTTTTGATGTGACGTTTATCAAAATCCATAGGGCATCTAATTATGAATGAGTGTATTTTTCCACTAGATAATGTCGAAGCATTTATACGAAATAATAAAGTTCATATTGAAAGAACTGAGTTTGGATTAAAATGGAATTCTGGCCCGGGTGTCGTTGAAATTACTATTCAACCCTTGAATTTGAAGTTGAATGATGGAAGGGTTGTTGCCGAACAAGTTATATTGTCTTATTCATCGCCAACGATAGCTCAGTTTGATTCTGAGTATGTCAGCGAATTACAGAAATTTACCCTTCTAAGTACTTTTATACCTTCAACATCCGCTTCAAAGGGGATACTTGTTTCAAAGGTTGGTATTTTTGATACGGACAAAGTCGCAGCCGAAAAGATCTATGCCCCTTTAATAGCGCAAGAGGCATCCATAATTGCTTGGCATTGCGAAACCCTAGTTAACGGAATTTCTTCTTGTAATTCTGATTTATCCCCCCTTACTTCAACTGATAAATTACCTCCTTACTCACAATCTGAATACGAAGTATTAAAAGAATTATTGGAGTCACTAGGACATTTCACAAGTATTGATGAGTATGGAATAACAACAGAGTTTCCTTGGGATTTGGGGGCAGTTTCCAGATCTTTTAAAGATGGATTAACAAAAAAAGAATTATTAAAAGCAGGTTATGATTCTGAGTTTGTGGAATTAGCCGGGGGTAATACAGCATTATTTGAGTTGAGGGTAAGTAATCATCCTATGTATGGCAGTGGAATTCTATCATTACTGAAATTGCCGCTTAATCTTGAGGATAATGATGCTGTAAATCTGTCCAACAGACTGAACTACTGGGAATTAATGTCTCCTGAGTTACCGCCTCTTTTCGGCTCTTGGTCTCCATCAAAGGGTACTGTAGTTTTTGTGTCATTTATACCAACTCATTTTTGTATTTCAGTGCCGGGGTTGATTCATAATATAACCATGTGGGCTAAGATTAGGGCATTGAATGTTCGAGCAGTTCTTAAAGATAGTGAAGTCCTACATTAAAATTAAGATGGTCAACATTAGACTGTTTATTAGCTGTCAATAGTAGTTTTTAGCCACCTACCAGTTATGTATTTAAATACGACATCATTTGTCGCTGGCTTAATTTATCCTTTTAAGTGTTAATCGACTAAACATAACAGTCATACTGCCCAACCAATTGAGGCATAACTGCATTAATAGGAGAACACCATGAA
>CAMDOP010000209.1 GCA_945903675.1 Crenothrix polyspora | reverse complement strand
ATACAAGTGCAGGCACTAAATGACGAGTTAGCCATTCGATTTATTGACGGTAAACCAATTAGAAAAGTGATTGTTGTGCCTAAGAAGCTGGTTAATATTGTTGTTTAATTAGGTTTATAAGGTGAGCTTTGCTCACCTTGTTACACGATAATTTTAGGAGTATTTGTGCTAATTAAAAAATCAGTCATTATCTTGATAGCTTTGTTATTAAGTGCTTGTGGTTATCATCTGCGGGGTGCTTTTGAACTACCTGCTGGTTTGAAAAATATCTTTTTAGAGGGTGGCTCTGCTCCGTTGCAAGCGCAATTTAAGAAAGCGATGGATCTATCATCAATTCCTATTGCGGCCTCGGCAGAAGTTGCCGGTATTGTTATACGAATTTATGATGAAAAAAGTGAGCGTAGAGTGCTATCGCTAGCGGCAACCGGTGTGGCCAATGATTTTGAATTGGATTATCGAATGGAATATGAAATTGTTGATGCTAAAGACACTCTATTAATGGCGCGTCAGCCTTTGGAAATTAAGCGTGAGTATTATAATGATCAATTAGCTGTCATCGCGAAAGAGAGCGAAGAGACGATCATTAAAAACGAAATGTATCTTCAGGCTGTGCGTACCATAATCAATCGCGCTAAATCAGTTATTGATAAAAAGCTTAAATAATTATGCGCATTAAGCCAGGGGAGTTAAGTGCCGAGTTAAACAAAGGTTTAAAGCCCATTTATGTTATTACGGGTGATGAGCCTTTGCAATTAGCGGAACTGGCTGATGAGATTAGAAAAGCAGCAAAAGTAGCGGGCTTTGAAAATCGTGAAGTTATAACAGTCGATGCCAATTTTGAATGGAGTCAGTTAGCTTTTTTAGCCGATTCTATGTCCATATTTGCAGATAAAAAAATTATCGATTTAAGATTGCCCAGTGGTACGCCGGGTATTGATGGTTCTAAGGCTTTGGTCGCTTATTGTGGTCGATTGCAAGAAGACAATCTACTGCTAATTACTGCCGGAAAACTAGCAAGTGCCGCCTTAAAAACACGTTGGTTTGAAGCTTTAGATAAGCAGGGTGTCGTCATTCAAGTTTGGCCACTGGAAGGTCAGGAGTTGATTAGTTGGTTACAACAACGACTACAGCGACGAGGTCTGTCAGCTAATGCTGATGGCTTGCGTTTATTGGCTTCAAGAGTGGAAGGTAATTTATTGGCGGCCGCTCAAGAAATAGAAAACCTGTATGTACTTTATGGTGCGGGTAATTTAAGCCAGCAACAAATCGTTGAAGTAGTCGCTGATAATTCAAGATACGATGTGTTTAAGCTCATTGATAGCGTTTTGTCGGATAGAGAAGATCGTATTATTAAAATCTTATCAGGCTTGCGTGAGGAAGGCGTTGCCGCTCCTGTTGTGTTGTGGGCATTGGCGCGTGAAGCTCGCAGCTTGATTAAAATAAAATGGGCTATCGCCGGTGGTCAATCAAAAGATTTGGCTTTTAAAAATAACCAAATCTGGGATAAGCGAAAGCAGATAGTCAGTAATGTGTTGAATAGACTTAGTGATAAAGATTTAACCCGTATATTAGTGCTGGGGGCTAAGGCTGATAGGCAGATAAAAGGTCAGCAATCAGGTGATGCTTGGGAAACTTTGCGTGAAGTCTGTTTGATGTTTGTAATGGCCAAATAAAATACCTGTCTCGTAAAAAAGATTACTTATAGAGAGCTTGAGTGTTGTAAAAAGCAATACAAAAGACAGGAAGATGCTTTGATGAATGATTATCGTCAGATAAAAAATTATAAAACATTATATTAAGGGGTATTCCTTTCTGCTATCATTGCATTCCAAATTAAAATTCCCTAAATCACCAGGTAAGATAAATGACCTTTGTAGTCACAGAAAACTGTATAAAATGTAAATTTACTGATTGCGTTGATGTATGTCCCGTTGATTGCTTCCATGAAGGACCTAATTTTTTAGTAATTGATCCTGATGAGTGTATCGACTGCACCTTATGTGAACCTGAATGCCCTGCGAATGCCATATTTGCTGAAGATGAGCTTCCAGAAGGCCAAGAAATGTTTATTCAATTAAATGCAGAATTAGCTAAACAGTGGCCCATACTTACTGAAGTTAAATCACCACTTCCAGAAGCTGATATATGGAATGGTAAAGAAAATAAAGTAGAGTTTTTAGAAAAATAATTATTTTTATAAAATATTAGGTGGTATATGAGATCTTTGATTTTTAATATCACCTAAGGTAACGGCATCCCGATCTAAAAGCGTTCGCTGAAGTGTGGTAGCGGATAGTAAGCGAAGTAGTTTTTAGTTCGAGATGGTCGTGTAGTCTTGAGGTGGTCTAGATTACGAAAAGTCTACATACCCCTTTCTATGTAGCATTTCATTTCAAAATAACACAAGTGTATAGTTCCTTACTCTCCTCTCCTCACTACATTCATCCCATATTTTTTAGCTAATCATTTCCGTGTATTCTTCTACCCGAAGTTGTTGTGGACTGGTTTGCTCTTTTTAAAAATATTTGGTCTGCTATCTCTCATTTAGTGATTTTCATTATTCGAAGAATATGTCTAAATGAGTCTTGAGGTTGCTGGATCATAAAAATGCTTATCGATTACGTATGTTGTATTTTTATTTGCTTGCTATTTTGATTGTCGCCCCCATAATCTTCTAATGTAAAAAATTGCTAAAGGATCTATCTATGGAAACGCAAATAATTAAAGAATTACAAGTTACGGATAATTTGATACCTGTTTTACCTCTTAGAGATGTTGTGGTTTATCCACACATGGTTATCCCTTTATTTGTTGGTAGAGAGCGCTCAATTGATGCTCTTGATGCTGCAATGAAAGATGGTAAGCAAGTCTTATTGATTGCTCAAAAGGACGCTGAAATTGATGAGCCAGAGTTTGCTGATCTTTATCAAGTAGGTACTTTAGCTAATATTTTGCAATTATTAAAACTTCCCGATGGTACTGTAAAGGTTCTCGTTGAAGGTGCGGAGCGAAGTAAAGTAGTTCGGTATCAGGAAATAGGGAGTTTTTTTTCTGCTGAAGTTGAAAAAATTGACGATATCTATAATCTTTCAGTACAAGAACAAGACGTTTTGCAGCGCACAGTTATTAATTCATTTGATCAATATGTTAAATTGAATAATAAAATCCCTCCTGAAGTATTAAATGCTCTTTCGGGCATTGATGATCCGAGTCGACTTGCTGACACCATGGCTGCACATATGAGCTTAAAAGTCAGTGATAAACAGGGTATTCTTGAGTCTGCAGATATTGAAAAGCGCTTAGAAGATTTAATGGCATTGATGGAGGGCGAAGTCGATTTATTGGAAATGGAGAAAAAAATTCGAGTTCGTGTAAAGCAGCAGATGGAGAAGAATCAGAGGGAGTATTATTTAAACGAGCAAATGAAAGCGATACAAAAAGAATTAGGTGACATGGATGATGTGCCTAATGAAATTGAGGAGCTGGCAAAAAAGATTGCTAATGCAGGGATGTCAAAAGAAGCAAAGCCTAAGGCTGATGCCGAGCTTAATAAGCTTAAATTAATGCCCGCCATGTCTGCTGAAGCAACTGTGGTACGTAATTATATTGATTGGATGCTTAATGTGCCATGGAAGAAAAAGACTAAGGTTAGGCATGATCTTAAAATTGCAGAGCAAGTGCTGGAAGCTGAGCATTTTGGCCTAGAAAAAGTTAAAGAACGTATTCTAGAGTATCTTGCTGTTCATCAACGAGTTAAAAAGCTTAAAGGTCCTATCCTATGTTTGGTAGGACCTCCAGGCGTTGGTAAAACTTCATTGGGTGAGTCTATTGCTAGAGCAACGAATCGTACTTATGTGCGCATGGCTTTAGGTGGCGTCCGTGATGAAGCTGAAATTCGTGGTCATAGACGTACATATATCGGTTCAATGCCAGGAAAGATATTACAAAATTTGGCGAAAATAAAGTCTCGTAACCCTATGTTTTTGCTTGATGAGATCGATAAGATGGCGACTGATTTTCGAGGTGATCCCGCTTCTGCCTTGCTGGAAGTTTTGGATCCCGAGCAGAATCATGCTTTTTCGGATCATTATTTAGAAGTAGATTTCGACTTATCCGATGTGATGTTTGTTGCTACAGCCAATACTATGAATATTCCACCGGCTTTGCTGGATAGAATGGAAGTAATCCGTATTGCTGGTTACACAGAAGATGAAAAAATAAATATAGCGATTAAATATTTAATACCTAAACAGATCGAGGCTAATGGTATTGAGGCTCATGAAATTGATATTTCAGAAGTCGCTGTTAGAGATATGATTCGTTATTATTCTCGTGAAGCGGGTGTACGTAATCTTGAGCGAGATATTTCTAAAATTTGTCGTAAAGTTGTTAAGCATTTATTACTATCATCTGATAAGACTAAGATTCTTATTGTGCCAGAAAATTTAAATGATTACTTGGGGGTTAGACGCTTTAGTTATGGTTTGGCTGAGGAGCAAGATCAAGTTGGACAGGTTACAGGGCTTGCTTGGACTGAGGTGGGTGGCGAATTATTAACGATTGAAACGGCCGTTATTCCTGGTAAAGGCAAGCATTCGGCAACAGGCAAGTTGGGCGACGTTATGAAGGAATCAATTGAAGCCGCAATGACGGTTGTGAGAAGTCGCTCTGAAATATTGGGGATAGATAATGAGTTGTTTCAGAAGAATGACATACATATACATGTGCCTGAGGGAGCAACACCAAAAGATGGTCCTAGTGCGGGTATTGGCATGTGCACAGCGATTATATCGGCATTAACGAAGATACCTGTTCGCGCTAATGTAGCGATGACTGGTGAAATTACTTTGCGTGGCGAGGTGCTTCCTATTGGTGGTCTAAAAGAAAAGCTATTAGCGGCGCATCGCGGCGGAATAACCGTGGTTATTATTCCTGCTGAAAATGAAAAAGATCTGATTGATATTCCTGATAACATCAAGCAAAAATTAGATATCAGGCCTGTGCATTGGATAGATGAAGTATTAGCATTGGCTTTGCAGCGCATGCCGATTGCAATAGACAAACAACTTGAGGCTGAACAATCTATGAAGGACTCTGATGCCGTTAAAATGCTGTCGCAAGCAAATATGGCCCATTAAAAGACCAAATATGGTTGAAATCATCTTGATGCCGCAAAAAACATGGGTTCTAGGGCTTTAAAGCTTGACACTAGGTGGTGGCAGTTGATATAACTTACCCCTGTTCTTGTGGTGGTGCTTAATAAGACACAAGAATTAACAAACAGATTTTCTCAATACACTAAATTAACTTCCTCAGGAGGAATAATGAACAAATCAGAATTGATTGAAGCTATAGCTGAGTCTGCAGATTTAACAAAAGCAGACGCTGGACGTGCTTTAGATGGTTTCCTCGGAGCAGTAACAAGCGCTTTGAGCAAAGGTGATTCAGTTGCTTTAGTAGGCTTTGGTACTTATTCTGTAAAAGAGAGAGCTGAGCGTAAAGGACGTAATCCACAAACTGGAGACGAAATTACGATTAAAGCTGCAAAAATACCGTCTTTTAAGGCTGGAAAATCTTTAAAGGATGCTGTAAACTAATACTCCTTAATTGAATTAAGTTCGATTTAGGCAAGTATTAAAGAAAAAGATTTATATAGAATTGTATTTTTAAAATAATGATGTATAATGATTTTTTTAGTCGGGTGCTTAGCTCAGCTGGGAGAGCATCGCCCTTACAAGGCGAGGGTCGGGGGTTCGAACCCCTCAGCACCCACCAGACTTTGGAGTGGTAGTTCAGTTGGTTAGAATACCGGCCTGTCACGCCGGTGGTCGCGGGTTCGAGTCCCGTCCACTCCGCCAAATT
>CAMDOP010000208.1 GCA_945903675.1 Crenothrix polyspora | reverse complement strand
TGATCTTGAGTGCCGCAACCTTATTATGTTTCTCGAACAAAATGGAATTTTAAATTCTGTTAATAGAGAAATTGTAATAGATCGAGCTATGGCTTTAGAAAATGAAGAAATTTCAATGGAAAAACTAAAATGGATAGTACTGATGATTTTATTAAGTCAACCTGACGAGGAAATTGCTTTCTCTAGAATGGAAGACATTGTTTATAATCTAATCCCCACTTATTTACATTAATACATCAGGCGAAAGGAAAAAGGCTAAAGGCAAAAAAGAATGTACATTTTCGCCTTTAGCCTTTAGCCTTTAGCCATTAACCTTTCGTCTTTAGCCCCTTTAATTAAATGAGTAAAAATCTCGTCATTGTAGAATCGCCTGCAAAAGCCAAAACCATAGAAAAATACTTGGGGAAAGATTTTCAGGTATTAGCCTCTTATGGACATGTACGTGATCTTGTTCCTAAAGAAGGCGCGGTTGATCCCAGCAATGATTTTGCAATGAAATACGAAATCATTGAGCGTAATCAGCGTCACGTTCAAGCTATTAGTAAAGCCCTTAAAACTGCTGATACGTTATATCTTGCAACCGATCCCGATAGAGAGGGGGAGGCAATTTCTTGGCATTTATATGAGTTATTAAAAGAAAAAAAAATACTCAAAGATAAGCCAGTATTTCGCGTTGTTTTTCATGAAATCACTAAAAAAGCAGTCACTGAAGCGATTGCTAATCCAGCTCAATTAGCGATTAATTTGATTAATGCTCAGCAAGCTAGACGTGCTTTAGATTATTTAGTTGGCTTTAAGCTATCACCTTTATTATGGAAAAAAATTCGTAGGGGATTATCTGCCGGTCGAGTACAAAGCCCTGCGTTACGTATGATAGTTGAGCGGGAACTAGAAATAGAAGCCTTTAAAACCCGTGAATATTGGTCTATAGATGCATTACTAACCGCGCATGATCAAAATTTTAAAGCCAAACTAACTCAGTTTGATAATGAAAAACTGAATCAATTCAGCATTACTGATGAAGCTTTGGCTGAAAAAACCAAACAAGCACTACTGTCTGCTGCCGATGGACAGTTACTCGTTTCCAAATTAGAAAAGAAACAGCAGAAGCGTAATCCAGCACCGCCTTTTATAACCTCTACCCTGCAACAAGAAGCGTCTCGAAAATTAGGTTTTACCACCAAACGTACCATGATAGTTGCCCAACAACTGTATGAAGGTATTGATATTGGTGGAGAAACAGAAGGTCTGATTACCTATATGCGTACCGATTCGGTCAACTTATCGGTAGAAGCTGTTGAGGATATGCGAGCCTTGATTGCGGAAAAATACGGTGCTGAAAATGTACCTAAAGAACCTAGGTTATTTAAGACCAAATCAAAAAATGCCCAAGAAGCCCATGAGGCGATACGCCCTACTTATCCTAGACATTTACCTAGCCAGATTAAAGATCACCTCAGTATTGAACAATACAAACTGTATGATTTAATTTGGAAACGCACTATAGCCTGCCAAATGATTCATGCAACACTTAATATGGTGGCTGTGGATTTAAGCTGTGGTGATGGCAAACATGTGTTCAGGGCAACCGGCTCTACCATTGCCATACCTGGATTTATGGCGGTTTATCTAGAAGGAAAAGATGACAGCAAAGAAAGTGACGATAAGGAAAGCTTTCTACCTCCGCTAGAAGAAGGTCGTCCAATCCCACTCAATGACATTATTGCCGGCCAGCACTTTACTGATCCGCCCCCACGCTATGGTGAAGCGAGTTTAGTCAAGTCCTTAGAAGAACATGGTATAGGAAGACCGTCAACATACGCGTCTATTATCTCGACTCTGCAGAATCGTGAATATGTGACCTTGGACAATAAGCGCTTTTATCCAACGGATGTAGGTAGAATCGTCAATAAATTTCTGACGGAACACTTCACCAAATATGTGGATTATGATTTTACAGCTAATTTAGAAGATGAATTGGATGCCGTTTCTCGTGGTGAAAAGGAATGGATTCCATTAATGCATGAATTCTGGCAACCTTTTAATGACATGATTCAAGAAAAGGATGCTAGCGTACAACGTAAAGATGTTACTCAAGAAGCGATCGACGAAAAATGTCCTGAATGCCAAAGTCCCTTATCCATTCGCTTGGGGCGAAATGGTCGATTTATTGGCTGCACTCATTATCCAGAGTGTTCCTATACACGAAATTTGAATGATGATGCTAATGCAACGGAAGAATCAGAAACCGTTGAAGGTCGAGTCTGTCCAGAATGTGAATCGCCTTTAGTTTTTAAAATTGGTCGTTATGGAAAATTTATTGGTTGCAGTGCCTATCCAAAATGTCGCCATATAGAGCCTTTAGAAAAACCTGCAGACACTGGCGTTGAATGCCCTGAGTGTAAAAAAGGCGTCATTTTAAAACGTAAGTCTCGCAATGGGAAAATATTTTATTCTTGTTCGGTTTATCCAAAATGTAAGTATGCACTCTGGAATGCACCACTAAAAGAAAGTTGTCCTGATTGTCAGTGGCCAATTTTAACCGTTAAAGAAACTAAACGACGGGGTGTTGAAAAAGTTTGTCCTCAGAAAGATTGTAGTTACGCCACACCCTACGAAGGTGATCCTTTAGATGTACTGGGTCCTAAAGAAACCATTGATTAACTATTAATCAAACCATGATTCATTTAAATATGAGGGTATATCTTGATTTATCTCCGTTGATAAATGAATTAACTCCAGCATAAAGTGTATTCAACGTTACAATAAAACTATGGATACACATCTAACCCCTTTTTCAGCACTAACACCCGACTTTGTGCTTAATGCAATGGCAAGCGTAGGACTGTCTGGTGACGGTCGCTTGTTAGCGCTTAATAGCTATGAAAACCGCGTTTATCAGGTAGGCATAGAGAACTCCGAGACAGTAGTCACTAAATTTTACCGACCTCAGCGCTGGACCGATGACGCCATCTTAGAAGAGCACAATTTTATTCAGGAGTTGGCCGACAATGAAATACCGGTAGTCCCACCTTTGAAGTTGATCGAAAATCAGACGCTTAATCAGCTTGAGGGTTTCCGGTTTTCAGTCTTTCCTAAGCAAGGCGGACGTGTTCCTGAAATAGATAGTCGTGAAAAGCTAGAATGGATGGGACGCTTTATCGGCCGTATACATGCCATAGGTGCGACAAAACCTTTTAAGGTGCGTCCAGCGTTAAGTGTGCTTAATTTTGGTGATGAGCCAAGAGATTACCTGCTTAAGCATAACTTTATTCCTGCTGACCTATTCGATGCTTACAGCAGCACTAGCGCCCATGCCTTGGATGCGGTAAAGCGCTGCTTTGAACGTGCCGGTAAACTAAAAAGCTTAAGGCTACACGGCGATTGTTATCCCGGTAATATTTTATGGACGGATGACGGTCCCCATTTTGTGGATTTCGATGATAGCCGTATGGGCCCTGCCATACAGGATTTATGGATGTTACTGTCAGGTGATCGTGAGGAGATGAGTTTTCAGCTTAAGCATCTACTTGATGGCTATAAAGTATTCTATGATTTTAATGTCATGGAATTGCATATATTAGAGGCTTTACGTACTTTACGCTTACTGCATTATTCGGCGTGGATTGCCAAACGCTGGGATGATCCTGCGTTTCCTATGGCCTTCCCTTGGTTTGATAACCCTCGCTATTGGCAAGACAGAATCATTGAGTTACGTGAACAGATTGCCTTAATGGATGAGTTACCGATTGGGCTTTAGTGATGCTTATTGGCTTAATAGGGTTCTTAAAGGATTGAATGATTTTCTGTGTATGTCTAAGAAACCGAATTCAGCTATTTCGGCTAAATGCAGCTTAGTTCCGTAGCCTTGATGCAAATGGAACGAATAACGAGGGTGTTGCTGATGATAAGCCAGCATCAGGCTGTCACGCTCAACTTTTGCAATAATTGAAGCCGCACTGATAGCCTGTATCTTACTGTCGCCTTTTATAATGGCTAGCGTGGGTATTAATAGCTTTGGCGTTTGGTTGCCATCGACTAAGGCTTCATCGGGTTGTATATGCAGTCCATTAACCGCGCGCTGCATAGCCAGTAAGGTTGCTTGCAAGATGTTGAGTTCATCAATTTCTTCGACACTGGCAACCGCTATAGACCAGCTTAGAGCATGAGTCTTAATAAGTTTAGATAAGTTTTCACGTTTAAGTTTGCTCAGTATTTTTGAGTCAGCTAAACCATCAATAGGCCATTGTGGATCAAGAATAACAGCGGCAGCTACTACGGGACCTGCTAGTGGTCCGCGTCCAGCTTCATCTATGCCAGCAATTAAAGGATATTTATTGGGAAGGTGTTGTTGTCGGTTATTCATGGCAACAGAACTGATGAAGTGACTACTTAGAAAATAGTTGTGACATTACGTTTGGAGGAAGTCAAACTTAGCGCAGTATGCCTCTACGTACATTACGCAAAAAACTAATCATATTTAACAGTTCACCACTGTCTCCCGCCAGCTCTTCCATTTGGATAATGGCATCTTCCAAGCGCAAATTCATCTTATAGATTATTTTGTAAGCATTTCTGATCAGTCTAATATCTTCTGTGGAAATACCACTGCGCTCCATACCGACTGACTTAATGCCATGAGGCTTGGTTGGTTTGCCTCCGACCATAATAAATGGAGGAATATCTTGGGTAATGGCACTACCCATAGCAGCAAAGCTAAATTGACCTATTTGGGTAAATTGATGAACTAAGGTAAAGCCACCTAAAATAGCATGATCATTGAGTTGTACATGGCCCGCTAATGAGGCTCCATTGGCCATAATGACATGGTTGCCAATAACGCAATCATGTGCGACATGCGTGTAGGCCATAAATAAATTATCATGTCCTATTTTAGTCACACCTTGGTCTTGAAGAGTACCTCTATGCATAGAGGCAAACTCTCGAATAGTATTTCTATCGCCAATTTCTAACCGGGTAATTTCTGCTGCATACTTTTTATCTTGGGGGTCTTCACCGATAGAAGTGAATTGATAAATATGATTATCTTTACCAATGGACGTAGGTCCTTTTATGACAACATGAGGACCTATAATCGTACCGGATTCAATTTTTACATCAGCTCCGATGACCGAAAAAGCACCAACAGTAACATCATCAGCTAATTCAGCATCGCTATCAATGAGAGCTGTTGGATGTATCAAACTCAATTTACCACTGCCGCGCATCTGATTTCTGCGCTAGCAACAAACTCACCGTCAACTTCTGCACGGCATTCAAAAGCCCAAATATTACGTTTACTTTTGATGAACTTCGCTTCCAACATCAGTTGGTCACCCGGTACCACAGGGCGTTTAAATTTGGCCTTATCTATACCGACTAAGTAATAGATCATGCCTATCAATTCATCGCCAGCTGTTTCAGAAGCTAGAAGTCCAGTTGATTGAGCTAAGGCTTCTAAAATGAGTACGCCGGGCATAATAGGCTTTTGTGGAAAATGCCCCTGGAAAAAAGGTTCGTTATAAGTGACATTTTTCACTCCTAACAACCTTACTCCAGGTTCGCACTCTATCACCTTGTCAATCAACAAAAAGGGATATCGATGAGGCAAGAATGCTTGTATTTGTAATATATCTAAGGTTATAGACATGAATAGAGTGCTTCTTATTAGTTAATTTATACGTTTAAAGGCTGCGAGTGCTGTTATTCAGGAATAGTAGACAATTTTTTTACAACTTGAGTGGTGATATCAAATGGTTCTTTTTTATAAACAACGACATCAGAAAAAAGAACTAAGTCATATTCTTCGTCTTTAGCTATGCCGTTAGCAATTTCAATGGTTTTCCGCTGTAATTTACCTAATTCTTCATTACGGGCATTATTAACGTCTTCTTT
>CAMDOP010000207.1 GCA_945903675.1 Crenothrix polyspora | reverse complement strand
ACCAGCACGTAAGAAGCCATCTAAAGACTCCCATTTTCCAGTGGCAATAGTACTACCCGTTAAAGCCGGTATTAAACCAGGAACACCAGCACCTTTAATTTGATGACAGCCTACGCAATTTTTTAAATACACTGATTCACCATGAGCCAACAGTTGCTCGCGCGTTTGATCGCTTAAATCTGGCTTTTGCTTTTGTTGCTCTAAAGTCTTTTTAACCCAAGCATCATAGTCTGGTTGCTCCATCGCAATGACCACAATAGGCATAAAACCATGATCTCGACCACATAACTCAGTACATTGACCACGATAAGTGCCAGGCTTATCAACTAAAGTCCAAGCTTCGTTGATGAATCCAGGATTTGCATCCTTTTTCCAACCTAGATCAGGTACCCACCAAGAATGAATAACATCCGCTGATGTCAGCACGAAACGCACCTTAGTTTTAATAGGAATAACTAAAGGCTTATCAACATTTAACAAATAATTCGGTACTAAGCGAGGATCTGCACCCATAGTACGATGAGATTTTTCACTCGCCTCATCTAAATGACTTTCAAAATGAATGTCTGTATTCAAATATTTATAATCCCAGTACCACTGCTTACCTGTTACTTGGATAGTCATATCAGATTCATTGACATTATTTAGTTCCAGCATAGTTTTAGTTGCTGGAATAGCCATTGCAACCAAAATTAGTGTTGGAATAATAGTCCAAATAATCTCAACGGTTGTGTTTTCATGGAATTGTGCCGCTTGATGCCCTTTCGATTTACGATGATGATAAATTGAATAAAACATCGCGCCAAACACAATAATACCAATTACGACACAAATCCATAATATCAGCATGTGCAGATCATAAATGTCATTACTGACCTTTGTAACCCCTCTCATTAAATTGAGCGTATAGTCCGCCTGTGCTGTTCCTAGCCCTAAAGCTGTTAAGATCAGACCTGCGAATAGTTGCTTTACTTTGTTCACGGAGCAGCCTCTTCGATAGTAAGTTATAAACTTTTATAGATGTAATATAATTTCGCAAACTCAAGATTAAACAAAAACCTACCTTGATATTTTTACGTGAAATTATCACAAAAAACGAAAGGATTTTAACCTATGACGACTATCTATACCAGCTGTGCTTTCTAATCGATCAAGTTTTTCTAAAAACTACATTTAAATCAATGCATATAGCACCCTCACAATCATCTTTAACGTCATTGTAAATCTGTCTTTAGAGCTGTCCTGATGGGTTAGGGTATTTCTGTCCTGTATATTGACCTTTTACACAATAATTTTAAAATCCCTTAGTCTTGATAGAATTCATCACACAACGTAGCCAATATTCCTCTGAATAGCTAGAAACTATCGTAAATCTGACTTTACATTTCATATGCTTGCTACAATATTCCGCAGCACTAATATAACTTTTCACACGCTTGCTAAAACATTTCGTAGCGCTAACATTACCTTTCACACGCCTACTAAAACATTTCGTAGTAATGTCTCAAAAACTCACAAGTTTGCTAGAGCCTATCGTACAATGCGATTTTTCTTCAGCACATCTTAAGCATGTTTGCTTTGGTGCAATATCAACTCTAATGCTAAAATAATGCCCCATATCGAACTATAATAATCATTGTTATTTACAATAATTATAGGCTTAGGCTTCATAAAACTATTTCCGAACATTCAACTATGCCTGATAGCTCGCCCTCCTCCAAGCATTCATCATCCAATCCTAGCTTACCGCTGGAAACTTACTTCATGCTGTTTGAAAAAATGGCTGACCCTGTCATGTTGATTAAGGATAGTTGCTTTATAAACTGTAATGAAGCCAGTTTGAAGCGGCTGGGTTATCCTGACAAAACTTCGTTTCTCAGCCTATCACCTTGGGATATTTCACCTGAATTTCAACCCGATGGACTCAGTTCTAAAGAAAAAGCCCTAGCCATGATTTCTATCGCAATCCAGCAGGGTCATCATCGTTTTGACTGGCTGCACCAATGCTATGATGGTGAATTCATTGATGTAGAAGTCACCCTAACTTGCTTTTATATTAATGATGAATTACTTTTACATACAGCCTGGCGCGACATCACCCAACGCAAAAATATTGAGAAAGAAGTAGACGAAGGCTTATTACGCTGGAAATTTGCCCTAGAAAGCAATGGTGATGGCGTATGGGATTGGAATATAGAAACAAATCAGGCCGTCTATTCCACGCGCTGGAAATCCATGCTGGGTTACTCCGAACTCGACATTCAACCCAGCAACGAAGAATGGCAAGAGCGAATTCATCCCGATGATCAAGCCATGGTTGCTGGCAATATGCAAGCTTACTTGGAGGGTATTTCGCCTATTTACAAGGTGGAGTATCGCTTAAAATGCAAGGACGATAGTTATATATGGATACTAGGACGAGGCATGGTAATCAGTCGTAACTCGGAAGGTCGACCTCTACGGATGATCGGCACGCACACCGACATTACTGTATCCAAGGAAACTGAACGTCTATTACAAAAACATAAAGCTGCGGCCGAGCTTGATGCAAAAATCAAAAATCTAGCCTTGATTAATCAGACAAAGACTATGATTCAGAAGGTTACTCAGGAGGTTGCTGATCGTACCGAGGAACTACAAAATAGTACAGCCAAAGCCAATAAAGCGGTGCAATTAAAAAGCCAATTTTTGTCCAATATGAGTCATGAAATTCGCACCCCTATCAATGCCATCATGAGCCTTGCTTTTCTGGCACAGCAAACTGACCTAACTGAACAGCAACAAAATTACTTGTCTGATATTAATAGTTCCGCTAAATGGTTACTAGGCATACTGGATGATATCCTTACCTTTTCTAAGCTAGAAGCAGGTAAAGTTGAGTTGGAGCAACAGCATTTTGAACTAGATTCGGTCATATCCATTTTGACAACTTTTGCCACGCCCTTAGTAACGAACAAAGATGTCAAACTCATCCTTGAAGTGGAGCCTTTAGTACCCTCTATGTTAATTGGAGATTCATTGCGCTTGGGGCAGGTTTTACTGAATCTACTGAGCAATGCTATTAAATTTACGCACTCTGGCAGCGTAACGCTGAATGTGCAATTACTAAGCCTTATGGATCAAAAAGCTTGCTTAAACTTTTCGGTTACCGATACCGGCATTGGCTTAGATATGAATCATACCAATAAGCTTTTTGATGCTTTCAATCAAGCGGACAATACAACCACTCGTCTTTATGGCGGCACTGGTTTGGGCTTGTCTATCAGCAAAGAATTATTATTTGCTATGGACAGTCATATTAACATTGAAAGTCAGTTAGGTGTCGGCAGTTGCTTTAGTTTTATCATTACCTTAGAGGTAGCCACAAACAGCATAGCAGCGGCTTTGCCGACAACCTCTTTAAAACATGATCCTAAATATCCAGGCTTACTAAATGTTCGTATTTTAGCCGTGGAAGATAACCCGGTTATACAGAAAATTATCCCCGCTATTATGGGCTATGAAGGCATTTTGGTTGATCTGGCTAACAATGGTGCAGAGGCAATTGCCATGCTAACTGAAAATACGTATGCCGCCGTACTAATGGATTGTCAGATGCCTATCATGGACGGTTATGAAGCCACAAAACGTATTCGTACGAATCCGCGTTTTGACTCTCTACCTATTATCGCTATGACCGGCAATATTGATGAAAACGATCAACAGCGCTGCCTAGATTCTGGCATGAATGGTTTCATCAGCAAACCGGTGGATTGGGAGCAAGCCTTCTTAATCCTAGATAAGTTGATTAATGAACCAATAAAACATTAGGTCTAGTGACTTGTGATGCGCCACCTTCCTCGGCACACCCTATTACCCTAAAGCCTTTATCGTTAAGCCAATCTTCGTTGGCGTTGACCAAAATTTAACAAAATTCAATGCTTTGAGTTTTATTACAGCAGCAAATCATATAAAATCTCGCCATTACATTATTATTAAAGAGATCTTTGTTGAGTATTTTATCTATTCTTGAATTCCCAGACGATCGTTTGCGTAAGAAAGCCGCTACGGTCAAATCAGTCGATAGCAAAATTAAAACCTTAGTGGTAGATATGCTTGAAACCATGTATGAAGCTCATGGTGTAGGTTTGGCAGCGACGCAAGTGAACGTACATTTACAAGTCATCGTCATGGATGTAAGTGATGAAAAAAACCAACCCTTGTGCTTGATTAATCCGGCACTCATCGAAAAGGATGGCGTCAAAGAAGGCGAGGAAGGCTGCCTTTCAGTACCCGGTTTTTTTGAGAATGTCACTAGAGCCGAACATATCAAAGTCAAAGCGCTCGATGGAAATGGTATAAGCTTTGAGCTTGAAGCCACAGACTTGTTAGCCGTCTGTATACAGCATGAAATGGATCATCTAAACGGCAAACTATTCGTGGATTATATTTCCTCATTAAAACGCCAACGCATTAAGAAGAAATTAGAAAAATCACATAAATCATAGCAGCGCATTGTTTTCGCCCTGAGCCATTAGTCTTACGCCCGAACAGTTAAAAAGGAACACCTTGAATACACGACTCATTGCAGCACGGGTATTAACTCGCGTTATACAAGACGGACAATCACTGACCGCGGCATTAGACGCCAACCTACCAGCGCTTGAACTCAGCAAAGATAAAGCCTTCGTTCAAGCATTATGCTACGGTGTTTGCAGGCACTATTATCGTTTAGATTTCATACTCACTGAGTTGATCACTAAACCCATCAAAGACCTTGAAATTAAAGCCTTAGCCTTAGTCGGCATATACCAACTCTGCTATATGCGCGTAAAACCCTATGCGGCGGTTTCTGAAACCGTATTAGCGACACGTAAAAAACCATGGGCTAAAGGCCTTATTAATGCACTGTTACGCAATTTTCAACGCGAACAAGAACACCTTGAGCAAAAAGCAAATGCCGCCAATTGGGTCGCGACTAGTCATCCTCACTGGTTAGTGCAAAAAATCGAACAAGACTGGCCAGAGCACGCTCAAAATATCTTATTCGAAAACAATCAACAACCACCTATGAGCTTGCGGGTTAATCTTTCACGCCTCAGTACCGAGCAGTATTTACAACAATTAAGCACACAAGCTATCAAGGCAGTTGCCGTAGACGGCTGCCCCTCGGCTATTATTTTAGAAAAACCTGTAGCCGTGGAGCTATTGCCAGGCTTTATGGATGGCTTAGTTTCTGTACAAGATGTCGCGGCACAATTTGCTGCGAAGTTGCTTGATGTTCAACCAGGTCAACGCGTTTTAGATGTGTGTGCTGCGCCCGGTGGTAAAGCTGCGCATATACTAGAGCATCAGCCTCAACTTAAAGAGTTAGTTGCCGTTGATATCGATAGCACTCGCTTATTACGTGTAAATGATACTTTACAACGTTTAAAGCTAGCAGCTACTTTAATAGCAGGTGATGCGCAAGCACCACAGGATTGGTGGGATGGACAGCTTTTTGAACGTATTTTATTAGACGCGCCCTGCTCTGCCTTGGGCGTTATTCGTCGTCATCCCGATATTAAATTATTACGCCGCGCGGATGATATTGAAGCCCTGCAAGCCTTACAACAAAACATACTTCATGCCATCTGGCCGCTATTAGCACCAGGCGGCCTATTGGTTTATGCGACCTGTTCTATTTTAAAGCAAGAAAATGAACAGCAGATCGCTGCATTTTTGGCGACTCATGCTGATGCGAAGGAAGTCATTATTGAAGACGCTGATTGGGGAATAGCGACGATTCATGGCCGTCAAATCATAACAGGCACATCGGCTATGGATGGTTTTTATTATGCTAGGCTGGTTAAGATAGCCTAATAAAACATATTACGTTGAACCGTCATACCGGCGGGAATTGCCTGTATCCAGAGAT
>CAMDOP010000206.1 GCA_945903675.1 Crenothrix polyspora | reverse complement strand
GTTCTTAAAGAGAGATAGCGTTTAGGTGATTATTAGCGCACCTGTTTAAAAAAAGTATTAAGGCCATTAAGTTAAGTCATCTATTGGCTTGGAGTAAAACAGCTTCAGCTGTTTTAAAAAGCAATAGCTGAAGCTATTGCACTCCAGTTTTTTAACTTAACGGCTGTTTTCCTACTCCCCCTCACTAAAAAGAGGGGAACTGAATAATTACATTTAATCTGGCATCGTTACTTCACGAGGCTGCTCTGTTTTTTCAATCTGTGTTTTAAACTGTATGTGATGCAAACGAGCATAAGCACCTTGCTTTGCTATCAGATCTGCATGAGAACCCTGCTCTATAATCCGTCCTTGATCGATCACTAAAATGACATCTGCATTTTCTATCGTTGATAAGCGATGAGCGATAACCAATGTGGTTCGATTGCCAATCACTTTTTGCAAAGCCGCTTGTATATAGCGTTCTGATTCGGTATCTAATGCTGATGTTGCTTCATCTAATATTAATATAGGCGCATCTTTAAGTAATGCTCTGGCCAAGGCTAAACGCTGCCTCTGTCCACCGGATAACTTAACGCCATTCTCACCAATTTCAGTCTCTAAACCTAACTCAAACTTGCTCACAAATTCCATGGCATAGGCATCAGTGGCAGCCTGCATAATTTCGTCTTTAGTCGCCGTTGCTAGCGCGCCATAAGCAATATTGTTCGCTATCGTATCATTGAATAGCGTGACTTGTTGATTAACTAAGGCGATTTGCTTTCTTAAGTTAGCTAACTGATAGCTATTAATTTCTACGCCGTCTAATAATATCTCTCCATTATCATGAGGATAAAAACGTGAAACCAAATTAGCTAAGGTACTTTTACCACCCCCTGATGCACCGACTAAAGCAATCGTCTGACCAGGTTCTACCTTGAAATTAATATCCTTAAGCACAAACTCATTCGTTCCTGGATACTTAAATGAAAGATTTTTAAATTCTAAGGCACCTTGGCAACGCTCTGCTTGATAACCACCTGAATCTTCTTCACCCGGCTCATCTAATATTTCAAATAAGGATTCAGCAGCCGCGATACCTTTTTGTATATCACCGTTAGCATCACTTAATTGTCTAATGGGTCTAGGTAATAAAAAGGCAGCCGTCAAATAACCGACAAATTCACCGACACTGGCTTGCTTCATAAAAAACAAGGCCATATACATTAAAACGGATAAGGCAATGGCGATAATGAATTGCATAATCGGATTATGTATGGCCATCGTCGTCGAAAGCTTCAGAGATTGCCGGCGATTATATAAGCTGCTTTCTAAAAAGCGCTTACGCTCATAATCCTCTCCGCCATAACTGCGCACCACACGATGTCCACCGACTAATTCAGAAGTAATATGGGTCATATCACCGATGGATTCTTGTATTTTCTTACTAATACCACGTAGACGCTTACTAACATATCCCACCAGCACCACAATAATAGGCGCAATCGCCACAAAAACTAGCGACAACATCCAACTTGAATAGAATAAATAAATTAATAGGCCAATAGCAGTAAAGCCCTCTCGCACAAAGGTACGCACGGCATCAGTCGTTGCCTGAGTCACCTGTCCGACATTGTTGGTTATTCTCGAAATCATATAACCACTGTTATTAGCATCAAAATAACTGGTAGGCAGACGCGTATATTGATCAAAGATTTCACACCTTAAGGCATGCACCACATTAGTCGATACTTTAGCTAAAAAATAATTGCCGATGTAAGCGCCTATACCATGAATAATAATTAAACCACTAAACAATAACGGCAAATAATACATGCCTTCTCTAGCTTCACTTTGCAGAGTATCAATAATATGTTTAATTAATGCCGCAAATAAAGTCTGCGTTCCTGAATACATCAAGAAGCCAAAAATACTGATGGCAAAAAGACCACGATGTGGTTTTACATAGGTTAATAAACGCTTATATATTACGGTACTGGTAGTAGGTTCTTTTTTCATGTTTTATAAATATTGTTGATAGGTACTGCCTTTTAGCTAACGATACCTTATTAATGACTATAAATATTGAGAAACACCCTTTTCTGCAATAATAAAATCTTGTTGCTGTAATCGATCGAGCAAACGCTGATAATTTTGTGCTTGCTTACTTTTGTCATTATGAGCATGCCATAGATGCAACACCGGCACGGCAAAGCGTCCTTCTTTGCGTTTAATGCCCGCATGTATCAATCTGATAACTAAATCAGAATCCTCAAAGCCCCAGCCTTCAAATAATTCGTCAAAGCCATTGACCCGAATAAAATCGTCTTTCCAAACCCCCAGATTGCAGGTCATGGCTCTTTGCCATTTTTTAGGCTGAAGATGCCTTAAAAATCCTAATGACAAATACAGAAAGCTAGACCATCGATTTATTTTTTTCTGTAACCTAAGCAATAGAAAATAATAGCTAGATTTTCCATATAAAGGAATCTGTTGCGCTATCACTGCTTGAGTAAACTCAGGATTTAATAGCACCCGATTTCCAGGCACAAAACACTGCACCTCAGCTAATTGACGATGCCTAGCAATAAAGTTTGGCCTCACAATACAATCGCCATCAATAAAGAGCAAATAATCACCTTTACTCAGTGCAACAGCTTTATTTCTAATGGTTCCTGCTCTAAAGCCCTGATCTTCATGATAGCTATAAGCTATAGCCACAGGACTCTGTTCGCAAAAGGTCTGTGTTTGTTTTAAATTTTCGGCATTAGAGCCATCATCAGCGACAATAATCTCAAAATCTTGGTCATGTTGGGCAAATAAACTGTCTAAACACAGTTTTAGTGCTGGAGGCCAATTATAGGTCGTGACAATAACAGATATTAACTTCATGATTGACGGCTTTGTAATTCCAACAACTTAATATATTTATAATAAGTGCCTTCAGCATTGGAAATAGCTAGCATTAAACCTTGGCGCCCATCTAAAAAACCACCCTTTAGCCCATAGGTACGAATAAAGGTCCATAAGGCTTTGAATAAGGCCTTACCTAACGATGAGGATACATTTTTTTGATATAACTTTTTCGCGCCTAATGACGAATAGCTATTCACTTTATGTAAAACTTCTTCTAAGTTAATAAAAGCATCATGCATCAACGGAACGGTCAATTGCCCCACATCACCTTGCACTACAATATGCTCATGCACCACATCATCAGTAAAACATCCTGTTTCGCGCTTAAACAACCTAAGCACATAGTCAGGATACCATCCACCATGACGCATTTGCTTACCGCAATAACTAGATAAACGTGGAATTTCATAACCATTAAACGAGGATTCAATCATAGCCGCTTGAATCTCTACTTTTAATTCAGGACTCACCACTTCATCGGCATCAATCGAAAACACCCAATCACCCTGAGCATGAGTCAAGGCCCGTTGTTTTTGAATACCAAAGCCTGGCCAATCGGTGATAAAGACCTTGTCGGTATAACGTCTACATATTTCAACGGTATTATCTTCACTACCAGAATCCAATACGATGATTTCATCTGCCCATGAAACTGACTCTAGGCAGCGACCTATATGAAAGGCTTCATTTTTGGTAATAATTATGACGCTAAGCATGATTTATTTTGGTCTTCAGATCGGTGGATAATGAGGAAAAACATAAGGCTATCATCATAATAAACCAGTGGCCTTCTGTATGATCCATAATCGGGGTATTAAAGAGACTGGTAATGATTAAAGTGAGTAATAATCCCTGAGCGAGGCACTTTTCTTGATGGGGCAGTCTTTTCGATAAATAATACTGACTAGCCAGAAAACCTAAATAAATTAATAGCCCTACAGCACCTAATTGAACACTAATCATTAAAAATTCATTGTGGGGGTTTTTTGCCATCATTGTTTCAGAGCTGGCAATCCGTTCATATTCTTTTGCAAAACTCCCTGTACCATGACCTAACAAAGGTTTTTCAGCGATCAGTTTTAATGAATTTTTCCAAAAGGTTAATCTCAAGCCCATCGAAGCTTCTGCATTCTCAGGATGAGCTTGTAAATAAGATTGGGTACTGGAAAAACCTGAATTGATCCTTGCTGCCTTATCTGAATAATTTAAAAACAGTACCATTAAGAGACCTCCTATAAAGACGGCCAGTAAAAGTCCTCGCTTAGTAAAGTGCTGTACGGCAAACAATAGGGTTAATGAAACAGCAATTAATTGCCCAGTACGTCCATCAACTATAAAAAACAAATTATAAACACAGGCAATCAACACTAGCCAATAGAGCTTTTGATAAGCTTTTCCAATATAAGCTTTGTGAGCACAAAAAAAGCCAAAAAATGAAATAAGAACACTATGCGTTATGCGGCTTTTAAAAGCTGCAGCCCCCTGATGATTTAAATCCATAACACGAAAATACATCAAATAAGAAATCACCAATATCAGCAACGATGAAATAATAAAAGCATTCCATGCCCAATAGCGAGAACGCTCCGTACTTAAAAAAGCCGTTAACAGCGGAATAAATAGTAACTCTCTGTATTTAGGCAACATTGAAAGTGCCTCTATATGACTTACACTACTGTAGCTAAGACCGACAATAAAAAATGCAAATAACAACAGTGAACTGGCTGCAACCAAATTATTCTTTAAAATGTCTGGCAAGGACTTATATTGACCCGTAAACAACCATAACAAGGCTAACAAGCCTGATAGCATAATGGCTAAACTGGTTGAAAAGTAAATGGCTACTATAAATAAAGCCGTGCAAATCCCACCGACTTTAAGCGCCCAAACGTTAACTTTTTCGAACATTACACTAAACATTGTGATTCATCATACACAGCGTTCATATAACTCAAGGGTATCATCCATCATGCTATCAAAAGATAAACAGCGTTTAGCCAGTTCAAAAGCATCGTTTTCAAGTTTTTGTTTAAGCGAAGAATCATCAAGTATTCTTAAAATAGCCGCCGCCATCGCTTCCGCATTTTCTGGGGGAATGACAAGACCATTCTGCTCATCTTTAACCAATTCGGTTAATCCGCCGACGTCGGTAACAACTACTGTTTTGCGCGTAGCAAACGCTTGTGGCACAACTCTCGACTGCGCTTCCGTACCAATTGAAGCAACTACCAGCAAATCTGCTAAATGGGTAAATGCAGCAATATCTTCCCTATAGCCCGTTATAAAAACATTTTTTTCTAGCCTGTATTGCTTGATGAGCATTTGCAAATGGTTTTCTAACTTTCTATTGCCAACGCCTTCGCCAATAGTAAAAAACTTAATAGTCTTTTTTTGCTCTAGGATAATACGAGCAGCCTCCAAAAAATAAACCTGACCTTTATCTTCGCGAATCATACCAACATTAACAACCACATTATCGTTATCAGAAACATTGAACTCTGCCTTTAAATAAGCCGAAGCTACATCTGGATTAAATTCTTTAACATCGACACCTTCCCCTATCACTGTAATCTTATTTTTATTGATACCAGAGGCTACCAAACTATTTTTAATAACATGGGCGGCCGCTATAATATGGGTACATCCATATTTATAGGCTAGAGTCTTCTTGATGAGATTAGTTATTTGTCGACTCCTAAGCAATGGAATACCCAAAAAATAACTCACTAGACACAAGGTAGAATCTTTTGAACCGTGCGTATTAATAATATCAATGTTATTTTTCAAGCAGAACAGCCATATTCTAATCGCTATATCAACACGCCATAGGCAAGTTAAATCCATAGCCACGACATTCGCACCTAATGCCTTGCCTTTTTTATACAATTGACTATTTGGATGACACAACAACCATGAATTATGCTGGTTATTATTGAGATAATTAACTTCTAAAGCGGTTCTAAACTCCTGGCCGCCCCAATTCATACTACATTCTGTGTGAAGTAC
>CAMDOP010000205.1 GCA_945903675.1 Crenothrix polyspora | reverse complement strand
GTTCGGTTGAGATTTACAATAAAGAAACAGGCAAGTATTTAGGCCAATTGGGTGGGAACAAATATGCCCCAGATTCTACAAGCAATCCTTATGGCCAATACGGCAGTAAATACAGTCCTGATTCCATCAATAACCCTTACGGCACTTATGGGTCGCAATACAGCAACAATTCACCCAATAATCCTTATGCGACTAATCCGCCAGTGATCATTGATAATACGAAGTAGGGGCAGAAATTATTGATACTCTCAGTAAGAGAGATATTGATAAAGAAGACCACTGACCGATCAGTTAGGCACTCTTAATAGTTGTGTTATTTCATTTATAAAAGCGCATACTTAATGCGGGATTTGTATTTTCAATATAGAAGACCCTTTTTTAAAATACTATTGAGATAGTTTAATTCTTCTTCATGCTCTTAACTAAGTCTTTAGAATAGAGAAATACTTTAAATAAAGCATATAAAATTTATGATATTTTCATTTATGGCTTCACATTTATCAATCACCTTCTGTTTTATTTTCTTATTAGGTTTCGGTATTTCATTTTTAGCAATGTTTTGTTTGCCATGGATTAGAGTGTCTTCAACGCTAACACAAGTAACATTTGATATTGAGGGTTTGAAGGAAAAAGGTTTTGATGAAAACTTAGATAAAACTTTAGATAAAATATTTAAAGCATCGGGGGTGCTAGAGAGTATTTGGAAAGAGTTTAAAGACACAATTCATAAGCAAACTGAAATTGATACCAGTACCGGTCAGCACAGAGTTATTCGGATGAGATTAACTGCCCCAGCTGAAGTCTATTTTCGTACAGATATTATTGTAGATACGCCACTTAGAGCTGATTTTTTTAAGCACTTACCTGGCATTTTAACCGGTATTGGAATTATTGGGACTTTTGTTGGCCTGCTTAGTGGTCTTAAAGGCTTTAAGATTTCAGAAAATAATATTGAAGTACAGCACAGTCTCAATGATCTTTTGACAGGTGTTTCTGATGCCTTTTATGTATCTGCAACAGCCATAGCTTTAGCAATTTTTATCACAGTATTTGAAAAAATTGCTATGACTAAATTGAACTCAATGGTTGAGAGACTTGCACGGCTTCTTGATGGTTTATTTGAAGCGGGTGCAGGCGAAGAGTATCTCTCTCGCCTTGTTAAATCTTCTGAGGCGTCAGCAAGCCATGCAGGGCTTTTAAAAGATGCATTAGTTGGTGAGTTAAAGCAAATTTTGAGTGAATTAACTGCTCAACAAATAGCAGCAACCAATGCGACTCAACAACAACAATTAACTGCTCAGCGTGAACTTACAGAGCAGCATATTGCAGCAACAAATTCCTTACTAGGACCACTTGAGAAAATTAGAGAAGAATTAGGTGGCGAACGACAGGATAATGGCACAGCAGTGCAAAATATGCTGACAGATATAATGGCGGCATTCACCGACCAAATCAAAGATCTTTTTGGCACTCAACTTCAGGATATAAGCCATCTTCAGCAGCAAACCATCAATGCATTGCAAACAACGATCACTTCAATGGAAACAATGGTGACCAAGTTTGGTGCTGCAGGATCTGAGGGGGCTGCCGATATGGCAAAAATTCTAACTGATGCTATGACAGCTGCTGAAATTCGTCAACAAAGTATGAATGATAAAATTGCAGATCTTTTAGAACAAGTAAATATATCTAATAATGCAGCTAGAGAATCTGGCACTGAGAGTGCTGCAGGAATGGCAAAAATTCTTTCAGATGCTCTTGAAGCGGCTGAAGTTCGTCAGCAAACCATGAATGAAAACATAACAAGTCTTTTAGAGCAAATAAAAATAGCCAATATTGATGCTAAAAACACTGGTTCTGCGGGGGCTACTGATATGGCAAAAATATTGACGGAAGCTATGGAGGCAGCAGAAATACGTCAGCAAAGCATGAATGCCCAAATGGCAGAGTATTTAGAACAAATAAAATTAACACTTAAAACAACGCAAGGTGAAACACAGGAGAAACTGAAGGATTCTTTAGTTGGTATTGCAACAACCATGACTACAATCCTTGATTCTTTAGGAGAGCAGTCAGGTAAAGTAACTGCTGAAGGAGAAAAAGTTGTTGGTGATTTCGGTGTTCATGTTAAGGCATTGGCTAATGGAGTAAACGAAGCAGTTATTGAAATGAAAAAAACAGTCGAATCTATGCGTAACTCAACCAATGATGCACTCACAAAAATGAATAATGGTGCCAATACATTGTCTGGTGCAGCAACTGAGTTTGCGAAAGCGGGGCAAGGTGTTGTTGGTACACTCGACAAGTCAAAAGTGGTTGCGGACCAATTATCTCAAGCATCAGGTGCTATAGCTTCAGTATCAACAGGACTTGCTGGCGTCTTATCTGATTATAAGTCAACACGAGAATCTATGGTTGAATTAGTAGGCAGCATGAAATCAATTATAGAACAAGCACGCAAAGAAGCGTCGATGTCAGATGATGTTTTAAAACGGATCGAAGGAGCAACAAGTAAATTAATTGCAGCTCAACATGAAGCAGATACTTATATAACTAAGATAACAGAAGTAATAAAAACATCTCATAATGAATTTACTACTGGTATGACAAAATCTTTAACTGATTTAAATACTGGCATTATTCGTGTATTAGGTAGTGCAAGTACTGAATTCCATCAAGATCTCACATCCGCTGTTGGATTGCTTAAAGGGGGTATAGGCGAGATTAGCGATGTATTTGAAGAAGCAGCGGATAAAGTAACACAAGCTGCTAATCGGGCCGATAGGCGATAAGCATGTTTGGAACACGGATAGTAATAGGTAAGCGTAGTAAGGATGAAGGTGAAAAACCCTTCTGGATTTCATTTGCTGATCTCATGTCAGCATTGATGGTGCTTTTTTTGTTAGTAATGAGTGTTGCGTTATTAGCAGTAACTAAAACTGTTTCTGAAGCTGAAAGAAAAAAAGTTGAAAGAGAGCAAGAAATTGAACTGCTACTTTCTAAAATTGAAAAAGCAACAATCAAGTACCCAGGTATTACTATTGATAAGGATAGAAAAGTTGTTGAGTTTGGTGATCAAGCTCAATTTAAATATAAATTATCTGTATTAGAAGCCCCACAAGTATTGTTGTTAAGGAAGTTCGTGGCAGATGTAGTATTAAAATATGCGAGTGATGATCTAGGAAAAAAGTGGTTTAAACAAATTATTGTAGAAGGATTTACAGATCGGCAAGGTAGTTATTTATATAATTTAAATTTAAGTCTTGATAGAAGTCAGCGGGTTTTATGCGCTTTACTTGCACCATTTCCCGATATTCCTAAGATATTGTCTGAAAAAGAGCTTGAGCAGGTTCGTGATCTCTTTTTCGTGGGGGGGTATTCATTCAATGATTCAAAGAAGACCGATGAAGAGAGTAGGCGTATTGAGCTTCGGTTAGAGTTTTATGGTGTTGATGAAAAACATCCTAAATTAGAAGGCATATCATCCGGTAATTTCGGTGACTGTAAAATTTAGGCATGAATACATTTAATGAACTCCTAAATTCTTTAGAGAGAAAGTTGCTTAGTAATAAAGAGCCAATGAGTTTTTTATTGAAAGATCTTAGTGAGTGGTCACCGAGTTTACCTTCAACTGCATCACCTGATCGAATTAAATTAGCCTTACGTGAATTTATAGATCATGGTTTTACAGATCTCTCACATGCACGTTTACTCTGTAATGGTTGTATTGTGTCACTAGGTGAAGCTAACTATCGCTTAATCGAAGATAAACGTTTTATCGAACTATTAAATTACGTTGGGGGATATAGCAATCAAACGCGTCCGTTTCGGAGATGTTATAGACGTTTAATGAATGCTTATTTTTTGTATGACCCACAGAGTGCAATTTTTAAAACAGATATTGAAGGAAATATCGAAAAATTGCGTCATTTTTTAAATGATCATATCGCTAATATTAAAACTATAGATTTCAATCCTGATTGGATTACAGCTCTTACCGAGCATAAAAATCTTTTAACAGAAAAACCCTGTTCCCGTTATGGGCTTGAGGCACTTAAAGGTGATCGAACTTCATTTAACGATATTTGCAAACGTCTTGAGATTATCGATACGTCATGGCTAGTGGGTCAACTTGTTCTGTCTGCTTGTGATGTTGCAGTTGATCAGAAAGATGACATATTTAAAGAATATATAAATCCTCTGATTATTCTACTAAAAGAGCATCCACTTTATTTAAATGTAGGGTTAGGTAAATTACTTAATCGTTATGTGGCATGTGCTGACAAATCAATTAATATTGATTTAAGAGAGTTTGCTGTTTCATTCTGGGGCAATCCTTGGATGGAAGAAACACAAGAAAATTGGCGGCATTGCGATAATACTGCTCGTGAGATGATTGCTAGCTGGTTAAAACGGCATCTATTACGAGAATTCTTTTCAATATTATCTGAAGATGGAGCTGCAAATACTAGGCGTGTAGATTTTTGGGAGCTTTATTGTGAAGACCCACAAGGAATATTTTTTGCACTCGGCATTGCAGCCTTCAGAAATGAACGTTTTAAGGCATTTATAAAAGATGCTAAGGGGCTTTGTCGAAACTTAGATGGAGGCCAGTCAGAAAATGAACATGCAGTTGTTATGCAATTTAAAAATAAAGATGTTATTGAATTTAGTTTAAAAGGTAATCGTACTTATTTTTATAGCCCACAGCATGGAACTCGGCCCTACAATTTTAAAAATGCACGTATAGAAGTAGGTAGAGCATTAAGTGGTAGGGTAGGCTTAAAGGCTGGTGGCGAGTCATTTATAAAACGAAGTAGCCATGTTGATACAGGTAAAGCATTAAGTAAAAAATGGGAGCAAGACTTTGCGAAAGATATGGGTTCAACTTCCTCATCTATCAGGGAGTTTTGCAGAGCATATAAGTGTGATTATATTCCAGCATCACGCTCTGGAAGCTATGAATGGATTATGCAAACGAAAAGTACTTTTTGGGATGTATATCAATTTGCAGTTTTAATGGGTTGGGAGTTCGTATGGTCAGCCGATAAAAAAGGCTGGTATAGAGAAGGAAGCTAAATGTTTAAATGGTTAAAAAGACAAAACATCCAGAGTGAGTTATCTCCCGTACTGCATTTGCTTAAAAATGAATATGGCCTCAGATGGTTATTTGAACCAACAGATTGCTCCTTTGAGTGCGGATCTTTGGCTTTACCAATTTTACAGCAACTCGAAAGTGATGGTTTAGTTACCGAATCGGAGTCTTGTTTTTTTACTGGTTGGGATGAGATTTATTTAATCCTTAACCATCCTGAATATTCACAAGTTTGCCCTGATATTCTGATTCCAGAGCTAGTCTTACTGACACCCGCATTAGAAAGTATTGGTACCCTGATTGACATAGATTTTGGCGTTACCATTTGTGGCTGGACTAACTTAGAAGGTGTGCCGGTAAAGATTGATATTGTTATTGGGCCAATTATTAGTATTGATGGCAAGCTTGGGCTGATACCTGCTCCTTCCTGGAATGTTTTGAAATTAGTAAACGCATTTTGGCAAAGACCAGCAGATGAACACAATGATATAAATAATCGAAAGCTTTGGGGGCAAATACGTCAAACAGCCATTGCTGCTAAATCTCAACTCAGTGACTTTTTGTTTCGTTCAGTAGTTCTGACACCTGAAAAATTACTCATAGATTTAAATAGAGTTGATGTTTCAGGGACTAAAGTTGTTGAGGTTATTCCTTCTTTCGGTGGCTGCCCAGAAGGATGGTTAAATCAATTTGATAATCACAGTCGTATTCCTGATAGATATGATATTCCAACTCCGCAGGGACTAATTCAAGTAATTATTACGCCTGCTGTAAAGGCAGTTTTATCGCAAATAAAAAAGATGCCTGCACGAAGAGTTTCAGG
>CAMDOP010000204.1 GCA_945903675.1 Crenothrix polyspora | reverse complement strand
TCTATTTTAGAAGCATCGATGATTCTGGGTGGAATGGGGCCTGTCAGTGCGCTGCCTAATGAAGTAGCAAAATTATTCGCTTCCGGCTATGCGCTTTTCAGTGGCCTCATTTTTATTGCCATCATGGGTATTATTCTGGCTCCCGTAACGCATCGCATGTTGCATGCGTTTCATATTGACGAGTCAGATTTAAGTGAGTGAGTTTAGTGATTACCTGTTAAATAAAGGTTTTATTATTAATTGATGCGGTAAAATCAGTCATCTCGGTACACATCTATTTCGAACAGGTGTGTGCCGAGAGACAGTAAGCAGGGTAGCAAAACATAACGCATTCTTTATTTTTGCAAGATAAGCTTTTCAATGAGTGTTGCTAATAAAGTCCACGTTATTAAGACTGAAGCTTCCGGCGGCGTAAAGTCGATGCGCTTGCTATCAACCCTAATCCCAATAGGGTCAAACTGTTGGGCTCAGCTACACTAAGAGATTCACCAGGAGGTGGAGGGTCGATGCCTGGGATCTTTAAACTGCCACCAGTACCTACATTTGCATTCTAACAAAAGTTTCACACTGGCCTGTTGAGCTTACACTTGTTCCGTTACCACAAGCACCTAAAGCTAGAACTGGCGCGCTATCGAAGGTCATTTTCATGACAGCTCGAGTTTCGTAATACG
This sequence comes from Crenothrix polyspora, assembly GCA_945903675.1. Taxonomy (GTDB): domain Bacteria; phylum Pseudomonadota; class Gammaproteobacteria; order Methylococcales; family Methylomonadaceae; genus Methylobacter_C. The sequence continues at coordinate 5,252 of CAMDOP010000204.1, read as the reverse complement.
GGGCTTTGCCGCTAAATGGTCCTATCGAATCGGGGTTATATAATGCTTGATTGATGCCGTAGCTGGTGGTTGGCAAAAAATCGAGAGTTACGCCCGCTATTGTAGTATTTAATATCCAAGCACCTGTTGAACCGAGTTCTGAAGATCCGATAGTAAAGGGACCGCTTCCATCAGTCTTTTTTGCTGTTAACGACCAACTGCTTAATTTGGGTAAGGGGTCAGTGAGATTGAAGCCAAATCCTGTAATGCCGGGGGAATTGATGCCTGTATTATTGGTTAAAGCAAGTGGTGAAGTATTATCAAGTTTTATAGTCATAGTATTGCCTAATATTTCTATAAGCATGGTGGCGCTTCCTGTGCCTCCGCTATCCGAACCGTTAAAAGTATAATATAACGTATTAGCCTGACTTATGCCGGGCATTGCACCCAGTGCCAATACGAAAAGCCATCCAGTCATTTTTTTTATAAAATTCATAGTAGTTGGAAAATAATTAGTGATGGAAAATTAAAGCTAATGCTTTATGCCTATGAACAATGATAAATTTAACGCTGATTATAGGTACTAGTAGAGTATGGTTTATTAGTAGATATTTACTAGGGAGGGATTACCCTATCGGTTAAATTTCAGTAACAGCTTACAACCGTCAAGATACTTTACAGCTTGCATAGTTAGCAGGTAATTGTCTTGCTTGTACAATTACAATCCATTGTTTTGTAAGGTTATGTCCTGGTTGGTATGTTATGTGCTTAAGTTATATAGGTCTATCAAATTCAGATAGTTACCTGATGATAGAACTTTTTTGGATGTAAATAATTTAAGGATAACTGAATATGAAAATACAACTTAAAAAAATGGGTGTGGCGGTCGCCTGTAGCTTAGGCGTTACACTATCAGCTCAGGCAGCAACTCTTGACCTTTCAGGTAATGCCTTTATTACTTATGGGGATGCCCAAACTTACTCATTAGCTGCTGCTGCACTTCAATATGCAAATGTGAATAATGTCAGTGCAGGGCCTGGCAATCCTTATTACATAAATTCGACGCCGGGTGCTATTAAGGATTTAGTGGTAATAGCTACCGGCGCAGGTGGACAGGGAGTTACAACCAATGTGACGGGCATGGAAAATGCTTATGCTACTCCAAATAATGGTTCGACTTTTTTCACTACTGATGTCAGTAAATATAGTGATGGCACCCCAACGGTATCGAACGGTTTTATCAATCAAACAACTACGTGGGACACTACGCTGAGTGCGTTGCATGGTTTTTTGGGTACTGGTGGGGCTCCGGTTTTTTTCTTTAATAATAATCAGGTAAATAGCGGTGCCTCTACTAATCAGAACTTGGCTGTATGGGCTCAAGTTACTATTACTAAAGAGGGTGTTACTCAGGGCACCTGGGATTTAACCAATCAAAATCAGAAATTTGCCTTGGGAACCGATCCTGCTAGTGGTGGTAGGATTAATGGTCTAGTTAGTGACTATACCCATCCATTTGGCTACAATGATCCAACGTTCGGTACCAATACCAACACCGATTACGTTTTTTCCGGAGGGAAATACTGTTTGAGTGCCGCTTATGCTCCGATGCCTTGCGATGATCCGAATAATGCACCAACATTTGGTCCAATCAGCAATAATCTTGGAGCGGATCAGGCAGCTTATGCCGTTTTATTTCCGGAATTGAATTTGGAATTGAGTAAGTTATTTTTATTAAGTAGTTTAGATGGTTATGCCATGCATGTTGATCTCCGTATGGGTTGCACTTTAAAAGACGGTGATATAACAACTCCATTAGGTACCTGTACTGGCAGAGATCTTAATAATGGCTACGAACAGTTGTTTATGGGTAGCACAACAGGGACGACGTACGTAAACACCCCAGAACCTTCTTCTATCTTTCTGATAGGGCTTGGATTGTTAGGTATAGCTTGGTCGCAACGCAGACATCCCACCATAGGTCGTTTTACAGCTTAATTACACCGATTTTTACGTAGCTTGATTATGTCGGGAAGTTTAGATGTGCTTCAGTTTGCATCTCTGACTTCTTGCGTTAACAATATTTATAACTGCGCCTTCAATGATGCTTATGAATGTCTCTAAGAATGATCTAGTGTCAATATTTTTTACACCTGCTTAAAAAATCAATCAGCATGTTAGTTACTATATAATCTTAACAACCCAGAGTTGGCTGGGTTGTTACTATAGCCATTAACTATATTCAATAGGTCTGGCTCAAGTACTTCTGTTCGTTGATACCATTATTATTGATAGCTTATATATTTTGTTGAGCAGTCAATTAAGCTTGTTCAATAGTAAAACCAGCTATCGTTTACCTAAGAATTAAATTGTAAAATCATTAAATATAGAGCGTTGTACGCTATTATCAGTTTTTCGGTAACATGGAGTGGGAGTTTTTCAATCGATGAACTGTCAGGATTTGTTACATAACTACTACTAAGTTGATTTTTAGCTAGACATTTAAAATATAACTTATTGAAAAATATAAAAAATAAAAAATTGGCATCATTAGTGCTTTAATTGAAGTGAAAAAATCATTTTTCACTTATTTGGAGATTTACTCATGAAATTAATAAAAAAAACCTTGGCCATCGCAGTGGTCGCTTTGGCTACTAATGGCAATGCTTATGCAGACGCAATCGCTAATGCTTATATTGATGTAACAAATGCTAAATTTACGAATTCGGCTGGTGTAACTTTGCTGGCATCAAATTTCAACATATTAAATGCCAGCAACTCTTCGGATGTATCGTCATCGCTTAACGGCGTATCCAATGACCCGATCGGCATAACTAAAACCATACTTGATATTCAAGTCGGAACTGGAGGCTTAGATCAATATGCAGCACTTGGAACAGCGCCTGCTGATAATGCGTTTACTATTATCACTTCGACGCCGCCCAGTGATATGTTTGCAGCTAGTGACACTCGGCTTGAGGGAACGTTGTTAGATTTTGGTTTTGGTGATACAGGAGCGCATGGTCAAGTTTATGATGGTGTATCATTAATAGGTAACGCTTTAGGCACATCTGATGCCATCATCAGTAGCAGTTCTCAATTGATTTTTACAGCTACTAGTACTTTAGCAGCCATTTTCAACTTTACTCTTCAAGACTATCTCAAAATTTGGACTGATGGGACTCTCGGCAGCTTCGCTACCGCCAAGGGTCAATTCAATGTTAGTCTTGATACGTTAGATAATAATAATAATTTGACTGGTAATGTGTTTGCATTTTCTCAAGATATTGGTAATAAAGCTACTTGGTCAACTACTTCATTTGGTAACCAGCAGGTAGGTTCTGGTCCTACTAATCGTCAATTTAACTTTAATTTAGTATCGGGTCAAAGATACGCCTTTAATTTATTGCAAGACACATATGCCACTGCTGGGAGTGTTGGTGTGCCAGAGCCCGCTTCATTAGCTCTTTTAGGCCTTGGCTTATTAGGTTTAGTAATGAGCAAAAGAAAAGCTATTTCATAACATTTAATTTGCTTTTGGAGTCCTTCTTTTTTAAGAGGGACTTTTTTACTTATTATATCGACCAACCGCTAGAATGGCATTGGGATCTAATGTTTCTTTAATTTTACGTAAAAAAGTAAGATACTCAACCTCTGGTTGAGGCAATTTATCCATCGATTGAACACCTAAGCGATATGGAAAATAACCTTTATTTGTCAGTTTTTTTAACAACTCATCGTGGCATTGCATGGCTTTTTCATCCTCACCGGGAATGTCGCGATCATAGGTGATACTGATAATCGAATCCATGGCTCGCTCAGTCAGTAAGGTGATGGAAATGGCCGGCTCGTAATCATAACGGGAAAATACCTCTTGTGTTATTTCCCAAATCTCTTGGGCATACAAGCCATCAGTGGGGGCAATCGGGGCAATCCACATAAGCCCGCAGCGATCGTTTTCCGGATTAATTGTGTGCGGAGCTCCTTCGGGTTTTCGCCAATACAGACTGGATACTATTTCATCGGTTGGTATACCTTTGGTTAAGTGATAGACGGGTTTAAGCACTTTGAGCATTTCTGGAAAATCTAAACGCAATAAATATTTCAAGGGTTTTTGAAATTTCTCAGCGACTTTCAACATAACATCATCTAGAAAGCGTAATTTCTTGATGGGTGCTTTACGTAATTGTCGTTTAATCTTTTTTCGTGCTAAAGCTACTTCTTGCCTTGTGCCGTAGAGCGCACCGGCAGCACTCCAGGCACCAAAATCCCAGCTTTTGCCTAACTCGTGTAAAAGCTGTTCAGGTAAGGGTGTTTGTCCATTGGTTTTATCCCAAGGATAACGCTGAAAAGAAGATAATACTTTGTAATCATTGGCAATGTGCATGGCGCTTTTAATGGTGCCATCTAAGAATAACGGACGCAGTACGTCAATAGTAATCGCCAAATCTTCGTATTTGTCTAGGCTGAAAAAAAAGCTTTGAAAATAAGCAGGAGCCGGCATTAACCAAACAGTAAGTTCGGTAATAACACCCAGATTGGATTGTGTAAAAAGACCATCAAAAAAGGGGCCAACACCCCACCGATAAATCGGTGTGGCTTTAGCGCCGGCAAAACGACCTTGTCCGGTATGTATGCAGTCGCCATTAGGGAGCACTACTTCCATGCCGGATACATGTGCAAAATGATCACCATAAGGCGTATGACCAAACCCACGTTCAGCAATATTGCCTATGATACTGTGATCCATTGGGCCGCCCGTGGCATCCATCCAAAATTTACCTTGATGGTCTTGGAGGAATTTATATAGCATGCGTTGAGTAACACCCGGTTGCAAGGTGACGTAGCCAAGCTTATCGTTGTATTCGATAATTTTATTGAGCCGACTCAATTCCATAACAATACACCCGTCAGCAGTCGGTACACGGGAACCATAGCCAATATTTTTGCCAGTGCTAATGGGGTAAATGGGTGTTTTATGTTGATTAGCAATGCGTAAACAAGTTTCTACTTCATTGCGGTTACCGGGTCGAATGACAGCGGGAATGGTTTGCTGTGTTGCAAAGGTGGCTGTTTGATATTCTGAAAGTACTTGGTTGTCGATAATAACATGCTCAATACCGATTGCTTTGCGAAAATCAGTGAGTGCATTTTCAGAATTAATATTCATTTGAAGTTGTCCTGATGCTAAAAAAAGGTGTAAATAGGGAGTAATAAGTTCAATTCGCTTGAAGTTGTTGATCAATACTGAGATAAAGTATTTTTAGCTCGGG
>CAMDOP010000203.1 GCA_945903675.1 Crenothrix polyspora | reverse complement strand
AAGTAAAATGAGCACAGGAATTATTAGTTTTGAAGAGAATTTAGGCAATACGTCCTTGACTGTATCTACAAAAATATCTCGTATATCTAAATATAAGGGTACTCTTTTTTTATGCGCAACCCATGCTCCCAAAACTGCTGTCATTAAACGACCTGATGTTGCAAATACCATATCGAACTCTTGATTCTTGGTACGCTTTATTACTTGATGCGCATACGAAAAAAAAGCTTTGCTCTGATCAATCATACCACTATTATGTCTCGGCAATTGAATACGTACTATCGATACTCCCTCAATATTTTCTTCAAGAAGTGCTTCTATCAATATACTACTATAGCGATTAGGATGAGTTGTAAAGACCGTTATTTGTCCATTTAAAGGCATCTTTAACTTTAATGCGTTAACAAGTGCAGTAGTTCGAAATGAACCAGCACTTAAATCAGGATTATAGTAGAAACTCAGTACTAATATTTTCACACACTTCCTCTCCATCTGATATACGTCCTAACCTTAAAACCAGTCAAAACAGCCACTAGACGAGCATTTGGGATAGAAACTCCAAAATAAGGATGCCACATAGACGACTCAACATATATATTCGCATTATGAACTGTCACCTCGACACTCCTTCCATCACTCAACTTCAATAACACGGTATTATCATCAGTTTGCTGTATGAGGATATCCGGATGAAAGTGGAAATGTATCTCTGCATGACTGAACACACCAGTAACTTCATCTACTACAACTAGTTCTTCTTCACTTAACTGCCATTTCCGAATATGCATGTTATTGCCAGACAAGCGTTTATACCCATCATGACTGGCCTCTAAACTCAAGCTAGTACTCGTTTCAGTGATATTCAATAAATTCGCCTGCGCACGCCTAGCTACACGAAACCCCCCCCATACTTCTGAAGAATCATAGTCATCAATAATTAAGGTGTTATGAGCAGCGGTTCCACGCTGACGCTGACGCTCCAATCCACTCCCGTAACAAGATGTTCCTGAGTTCACCAATAACCGCATATCATTCAAAGAAAGTTCAAATGACAACGTGTCCGCATGAGCATGTCCAGGAAGATAACTCGGCCCAATCGGAGCCACATCCAATAAAAGTGAAGCCTTACCTTTTTGAAGACGGATGTAACCAGTCTCTGGTAATTGCAATACGCCATCGCTGAGCCCATCTTGAACTGAGTAACCAAGCCGTTCCATGTATGCATTCAAATCCACTAGGGAACTTGCTATCCCAAACGCTGAATCATTGAAGAAACCAATCTGGCCATCTGGATGACACATTGCAGCAAGCCAATTACTCATTTTAATGATCGTTTCTTTCTTAATAAGACTTTTTAATATAAAAACTTCACTAATATTCTCGATATCCAAAAAATCTTCCAGAATGATGCTGTGATACATTGGACTACGCTCAAAATGCCCACCATCAGTTAATATTTGCTCTAGTAATTCTCTATGCAAAATAAACATACCCTTTGCAAGCCACTCTTCTGCCTCCTTTCCATCAAAGAACATACCTGAAAATATCAATGCTTTGGCATTTGCAAGCAGATGGTTACCTAATAAATGATCCTCAATTCTTTCGCATAAAAATCGAATTTGGATAGCTAAACTGTTAACGGCAAGTGAAGAAAGTTCTCGATTACACAATGCATATTTGATCCAATTAACAATTCTCAGTGAGCTTGGATAGGGCTCCCATCCATTTCCATATCCCGGTGGGTTTTCTTCAATCCATTTATGAATTAAGCACTCATGCCACTCCTTACGGCTCTCAGATCCCTCAGCATTTAAGTCATCAAAATAATGCAAGTTATAAAGCCACAGTTTTTCAACAGTTGGATCATTCCAATCTGCCAAGGTATTAATTAATCGGGATTCATTCAAAAAAACAAAAGTATTCTCAGCAACCATGCTTTGCTTGCGCCCAGATGACGTCTCTATCCATCGATTAATGACCACTCTACGTGGTGGAGGGGCAAGAAGATTAGGCTTGGGTCGATAAAATCTAAAACGAAAACGACTAATAATTTGGGTTAATCGCAAATAACGAATCGTATGAAAATAGAGTAAAAATCTCACTCGCACGCTTTACTTGCAATTTCTACTGAAATCCTTGAAATTTCCCATACTTGATCTAATGGTATCGGCGCTGCGGTTCCTGCTCGGATAGCATCTAAAAATGCTTTGATGCATGCATCCTGTCCTTTATTCTGGGTCCATAGACTCATTTTCTTGAATCCCGGCCAAGCAAATCCTCGTAATATACGGTAATTATCTAGTTGTAAAACCGCATCTGCAGCAAAAACCTCTAGCCTTTCTTTTGGGAAACGCTTACCTCCATTCGCCAAGTAATTAATCACACCAATAGAGCCATCTTCAAATTGTAAACTGATTATTGCCTTGTCTTCGACAATTGACATTGTAGGATTACGTCCCATCGTAATAACATCAAATTTACTTATTGGACTATCTGCCAAGTATCTCAGCAAATCAATGAAATGGCATGCTTCACCAACCAAACGTCCACCTCCAGCTTCGCGATTCTGCGTCCAGTGATCAGCAGGAATTAACCCAGCACTACAAGTGTATATGAAGGATTTAGGCGCTTTTACGACTTGAAGTAAGGATTTCATTTTATCGATCAATGGCGAAAAGCGTCGATTAAATCCAACCATTAATAATGGCATTGAATAAGAACAACTTTCCCTCTGACTCCATGCTGCTTGAATGCTCTCTATCTCTTCTAGATTCAATGCCAATGGTTTTTCGACAAACACGTGCTTTCCAGCCTCAATTGCTTTGATAACAAATTCAGCATGTGAATCATGCCTAGTTGCTATCACAACTGTATTAATAGTTTTGTCATTAAATATCTGGGCACTATCGGTTGAAACCGATGAAAATCCCATTTTTCTCCCGAAATGAGCTCCACTTATTCCTCCACCAGTCACTACAATACTCAGTTTGCCACCTGCTTTCTGAAAAGCAGGGATCAAGACACGTGAAGCATAATTTCCTGCACCAAGTACTCCCAATATTGGCTCGCTTGCAGGATAAAGTCGGGGCTCGGTAAACTGAACAGTCCTATCTAGCAATTCATTTGAATAATCTTCATAATTTAAAACAATACCAAGAGCCGAACGTTCTTTAGTCAAAACGTCATAGGCTTTAACCGCTTCGTTGAAGTTAAAACGATGAGAAATAAGTACCGGCATGTCAATTTTCTTTGCAGCCAACATATCTAAAACAGCTTCAAAATTTCGTTGCTCAGTCCAACGAACGAATCCAATGGGATAATCGATACCATTTTCTTCATACTGTTTATCATATCGACCGGGCCCATAAGAACAAGATACTTGAAAAGTTAACTCTTTCTCAAAGAATTCTGAGCGATTAAGCTCCAATCCGGTAACACCAACCAAAATAATTCGTCCACGTTTACGAGACATTTGTGCAGCATGACTGACTGGATCATTTGATTTTGTTGATGCCGTGATCAAGACAGCATCAACCCCCCGATTAAATGAAAAAGCCATCGCAGCAGCAACTGAGTCTTCTCCTTTAGCAGGGTTTACTGTAATAGCCCCAAACTTACGAGCTATGCTAAGCTTATTTTCATCAAAATCAACCCCCATAACCCGGCATCCCTGGGCAAGCAATAGTTGTACCGTAACAAGACCTATTAAGCCTAGGCCAATTACAACCACATATTCACCTAACTCTGGCTTTGCTAAACGAATTCCTTGTAAAGCTATCGATCCTAACACCGTAAATGATGCTTCCTCGTAAGTTACATTCACAGGGATCTTAGCGCATAAATTCTTAGCTACCCTTACTATTTGCGCATGATATCCATTCGATGCGACACGATCCCCTACCATAAAGCCAGTAACACCTGGACCTATTTTTATCACTACACCTGCATTACAGTAACCTAAGGGTAATGGCTGTTCTAATTTACTTTGCACTGCTTCCAAAGTAGGAAAAAGTCCATCCGTACTTATTTTATCTAGCACCATTTTTACTTTTTCTGGCTGCTGTCTTGCCTTGTCTAACATGGATGCTTTTCCAAAATCAACCAGCATACGTTCAGTTCCCGCTGAGATTAAACTGACTTTTGTTTGTATTAACACCTGACCAAAGCCAACGCTTGGACAAGGGATATCTAAAAGTTCAGTTTCACCATTTTTTAGATTCTGTAAAATTTGTTTCATTACCAATTCCCGTTATATCGCTTTATATCTTAAAATTCATACCACAAAAATCAAGTAGCTTTTTTCCTTGTGTATCAATAGATAGAAACTGATGATGCTTAACCAAAAATACCAAAATATCAGCTTGTTTGATTCCTTCTTCAACAGATACTAACGTCAACCCTTTAAACGATTCGATATTTGGCTCAACTGCAACCACATCAAACTGTGCATTTCTTAAAGATTCAGCAACTGCCAAAGCTGGTGACTCACGAAGATCATCAATATCAGGTTTAAATGCAAGCCCCATACAGGCAATACAAGCTGGTCTTCCATTATCAATCTGAAATTTCAATGCTATATTTTTTATCTTCTCAATAACCCATTTGTTTTTATAATTATTTACCTCGCGTGCTGTTCGTATAATGGTTGCATTCTTTGGGTCTTTCGCTACAATAAACCAAGGATCCACAGCTATACAATGCCCTCCAACACCACAACCAGGTTGCAAAATGTTGACCCGCGGATGATGATTGGCATATTGAATCAATTCATTAACATTAATCTCAAGGCCATCACATAAAATTGATAACTCATTTGCAAATGCGAGACTGACATCTCTCGAGCTATTCTCTACTAATTTACACATCTCTGCGGTTCTAGCATCTGTTTTTAAAATCTCTCCTGTAACGAAAGTCTTATAAAAAACAGCCGTTTCCTCTGTGGCTTCATCAGTAAGCCCTCCAACAACACGATCATTCTGAATTAATTCGATCATAATGCGCCCAGGCAATACACGTTCTGGGCAATAAGTAAAATGAACTGCAGAAATATCGACTCCGCATTCTTTTAATGTATTTCTAACCAACTCAGTCGTTCCCACTGGAGAAGTAGACTCCAGAATAACAATATTATCGGATCGCACATAAGGAGCAATACTTTTTGCTGCAGCGATCACATAACTCAAATCTGGCTGTGGAATAGGATTATCATCATGAATAAATGGAGTTGGCACGCAGATTATAAATATATCCGCTGACTCCGGCTTGTTGGATGCTCGCAACCTACCTGATCCAACGGCTGATTGCACAAAAGCGTCTAAATCTGGCTCTACAATGTGAACCTTACCCTGATTAATTAATTTGACTGCATCTTGATCTACATCCACGCCATGAACTAAATACCCTGTATTTGCCAATAATGCTGCACTCGGCAAACCTATATAACCTAATCCGAGTACACATATTTTTTTTTGGGGATACATATTGCCTCTTATTTTATTATTTTTTGAAATTATTCAATAAGTTGCTCTAACTAAAGCCTCAACTATTCTTTTTGCCGCAGATCCGTCACCATAAGGATTGTGTGAAAAAGCCATGGATCGATAAAAATCTTCATCATTCAACAACCTATTTGCTTCTCTACAAATAGTTTCTTCTTCTGTACCAACCAAAATGACCGTTCCAGCCTCAAGTGCTTCAGGACGCTCTGTTGTGTCCCTTATAACCAAGACTGGCTTGCCCAATGAAGGCGCTTCTTCTTGGATTCCACCTGAATCAGTAATAATTAAATATGCCTGACTCATTAAATAAACAAATGGTAGGTAATCTAGTGGTTCAATAAGATGGATATTAGAAATTTTACCTAGTAAACGATTTACGGGTTCCTGTACATTAGGGTTGAGATGTACAGGATAAACCAACTCGATATCA
>CAMDOP010000202.1 GCA_945903675.1 Crenothrix polyspora | reverse complement strand
CCATCGAACAACTGCACTAATCTGATAGCGGTTACTACCGGCAATAATCCTGCTTGGCTATGGTCGACAAGTGGCATGGTTTCTATATCGATGGCAATCTGTGTGGCGTGACGCAATGCCTTAACCATTGCCTGGATATCTTCCACTTCGCTAATACACCACTTAGCTAAATAATCATGCAGGGCAGCCATGCGGTTTATGGTTTCACTGGATACTTTTAACCTTAATGCTTTTTGGATAGTTGGATGTTTGTTAGCTGAGATAGTCGTGATATCAAAGCCCATTTTATTATTCAGTTCTAAGATTGTTTCTAAGTCTGAAGTTCTTTTTTTTCTTGCGTCTGTTGCTGCCATTTTATTTAACCCGATTAATTAAAAAAAGATTTCTCTCCTATACCCCCTAAAAGTGCTGGTCAGGTGGTCAAGTGGCCTGTATGCCCTGTTATTCATGGCTTTAGCTTGACTTGCTCCTTTGGTCAGGTTTGGTCAAGTAGTCAGGTACTAGATAGCTTGCTGACCACTCGACCGCGATTGACCGACTGCTGTTAGTCAAGCTTAGCACTACTGCGATGTGGCCTACAGCCTACCTGACCACCTGACCGCCGTTTTCAGGGATGAGGGGGTCAAATATCTTTTTTATAAATTTCTGCTAATTTCTCAGGTGTTATTAATCCCGCAATAGCGCCGCCTTCACCCGCTCGGCTTAGCTTTAATTTGTAAGGCTTCCCTTGACTAATTTCTAAGTTCTCTAACAGGCCCTGCTGTACCATTGTTCTAATATTATTCCGGATCGTAGTGGCTGGTAACCCAATTGCCAGACCTATGGTTCTCGAGGAGGCAATCACGACGGGTGATTTAGAATCTTGCAACTGCTCATCTACCCACTCCAGTATTTGTTGCTGGGTCGGACTGGGCGCTGAACCACCTAACTCTCGCTGGATGACCTCGCTCATTACTTCATAAGCGTGGCCATAGTCGTCTAGGTTAGCAATAATAATCCCCTCGTCAGTTTCTCTTCTGTGATAGTGATGCATTAATGCACTAGCCTGAATCAAAGCAGGGAAGCTTTCATTAATATACCGTCTAAAGATAACAGGAGGGTCGTGTAGAGTCTCTACCACTTCAGGATAATAAGGGATAATGACCTGTCGTGTAGGATGCAGCGATAACCATTTATCATAATCCCGGAATAATTGCACACGGGTTGCAATGGCTACTGAATCTATTAGAAATTTACCACTTAATGAATCGGCTCTACCAGCAATGACGTTCGATGTTTGCTCTTTTGACTCATCTGCGTGCATCGTTATAGCTCGAGTTTCTAGGTCTGCATTTAGGTTTTGTAGAGCAGTGCTGCACATAACCGATATCGGTCCCTCTTTGATAATCTCTATAGTTTCATATTGGCCAGATTCTTCATTCTTGACGGTCACTTTATATAAAAACTTATTCTCTGAAATCATCACCTTCATGACTTGAGTGATAAAGTGGTTAGCATCACCCAGCATATCCGCTTCAGGGTAAAAAACAATACGATGCTTGAGTGGCTTTGTCTGATATATAAAAGCCTTGTCACTGGCCCCATTCTCCTCAAGCCAAGCGAAATCTTTCTCAAATAAGTGCAATATGCGTTTAATCGTAAAGGTTTTGCCGCTAGCTTGTGTTCCCTTGACGAATAGACTTGCTGGTCTAGTGCCTGTGCCTGTCAATAAACGTGAGACAGCAGCCAAATACACACCCTTAGCATTAGCAGTTTCACCAGATAACCCTAAATCTTTTTGAGTGATATCCAGCACCTCAGTAAAGATATTCTTTTTGGTAGCCAGTGACTCTACCAACTTAAATAATGACGCCCTGGTATCTGCAGCTTCCTCTGCTGACATATCGTACCAATCAGACTCTTTATCATCATCGGCGTCACTACCGTCTGGCTTTCTAAGCTTGCGAACGGCGCTATCTAGCAACGCAACAGACACTCCAGCTAGTTTGGCCGCAGACTTCCTGCACTGACCATAATCCAACTCATCTAGAAAACTACAGACACTAATAACGAAAGTAGCTAAGGCCTTAGGTGATAGAGTGGCTAGCCAATCATCCCAACTCAGTAAATAATCCGCATAAAAATTTTGGTCATAATCAAAATCAGCTACGTCCTGTCCTGCGCTCCAGCCTAGTGCAGCTACATCTAAAATTAAGACGTCCAATCCTTTCAAGTGACATAGAATAGCCACTCGAGCAGCGTAAAGCGCACCCACATCTGTATCATCATCCGCATCAGGAAAAATGATCGCGCTGGTAGCTAATTCTAATTGTGTAAAATTAGTTTTATCTAGCGCAGAAACTCCGCCTCTGGTAGTGACTGACACCTTATCCGGATATATTTCTCCTAGTTTAGTAGCGCACTTCTCGCCTTCAGACCAAACCAACTGTGAGCCTTTAACAATCTTATCGACATGGTAGAGATATGATTTTTTAACAGGCATCTTCCAAACATAATCACTTAGGCTTGCGTCCCAATAAACTGGGCGTATCTCTTTATCTTCATCAGGTGGGTCTGCTCGTACGATCCAGAATAATAGATCGCCTTTAGGATTTGTATAAGGCCATTTAAAATTAATAATATTCCCATTGGGCGTACCTAATGGAAACGCATCAATACTAGCTAGTGTCTCTGGTGCTAGAGATTCTGGCTCAGGGAGGCTAATTTTTTTCTTTTTGGATTTAGGTTTGTCAACAAGCTTAAGTGCCGTTAGATATCGCAAGACCTGTACATCTGACTTACGTGGATTCAGGTATTTATATAACGATATGAGGTCGTGACCTACCGCGTCATCGCCTAAGGCAAAATCGCTCCACTTTCCAGACTGAACATTTATTTTAAAGCTGCCAGCATTTGTGTCATCTGGGCGTATGGGGTTTAAAGATAGCCATTCATCCCCTTGAAGCTCCCCCTCGGGAAGCCACTCAGCTAATAATTGCTCGGCATTTTGTAATAAAATCGTAGGTAACTCATTATTTTTCATAGTAAATTTATCATGTGGAATTAATAGTTAGCTAGGGTTCCCCCTTAGAGTCGCCCTAGCAACAAATTTCAGTTACTTAGGTCGTGCTAAAAGTGCTTGGCGTATCTCTTTTGGGAGTTTGCCAATCACCTCTGCATTGCTAGCAACATCCACCTCAATCTCTCCCACTTTTGCGAATAGCCCCACCAAGTTAGCATCTGGAAATTTACCGTCACTAGGGACTAGCCCTGAGTCTGCTGGATAGAAACCTTCTATCTTAGGCCAGTTACCATTGCTTTCGATCTCCAAAATCACAGCTTTACCCAATGTCTCGACCAATTCTTCGACATCATTAAGTGCGGCTAGTAGCTTACCCATCGCTGAGTACAATGAAGCTGAGCTGGTCATCACCTTAGCAATTCTTCGACCGTCAACAAATTGAAACTCAAAACCATGAGCCTCTCTAGGCTCGTCACCTTTGGTGAAGCCGGGTATTAATCCACACTCAACCACTGCCACTATACGAGCAAAATAAAAGCCTGTTTCAATAGGCGAGGTTTCTTTTGCGGCTGCTTTGGCTGCCTTTAAATTAAATTTTTGCATTTACGCCACCGCTCTGTTTTGTAATTCAACCCAAGCAAAAAACTTGGCCTCATCTATCAAAATTTTTCTACCGATGCGAACTATTGCACCTGACTTAGCCAATCCATTTTGATGCTCATTGAATATAATTGAACGCAAGCCACCTAAATTAAAGGCAGTGTGCTTGGCTGTGAATTGATTAACAGTTAGATATATTAAGACTGACATAGCTAAAAACCCCCAATGGGTATATTTTGATGTTCCTGTGTTGCAGGATTTCCAGAACTTTACAGCTCTGTTGGGGGTAGTCTGTGCGTGTAACTAGCTCTAAAACGGTAGGGGGTATGATTTGGCTTAATTTGGCTTAATTTGTTTCGATATGGTTAGATTTGGCCGTATATGTCGCCCAACGTCTATCAAAAGAACGCTTACTAAAAGGTTTAAGAATACATATCATTGTTAAAGACATATTGTCTTTGTTAGCGGTTATACCGTAACCAGTGGGCGGCTTTTCGCATAATCTAACCCATGCTTGGGCTTTAGTTGGCATTGAATTACCGAGCTGTAAATAATAATCTTTTGTCATAGCATCAATAACTTCAAACCAATCATCTACTCCACTTGGTTTTTTTAGTAACCCTGAAAACTTAAATTCATTATCGAATTGATTTAATAGCTTTGTCTCTGTTCCTGCATGGTTACCTATGTCAGCATAAATAACAGTTTCGGATTGCGTTGCTGTGCCAATGATTTTTAATTCTTCGGGAATTGCATATCCCTTTAGCTGCGCCCACCGAATAAAATCTATAGGATTAACGTCATTCCATAAACCAACACAACCTTTATCTAATTTTTTTAGGCCGCCATATTTCAAGCTACTCTCTAGGATAGGCCATATTTCCATAAATTGATTGTAGACTGATTGCTCACGAATTGTCATTGGGGAACCACAGTCATAATTATCATTCTGTTTAGGTAATATTTCTGCGTTAATTAGCAATAAGATTGCTCGCTCGACTGTCCATGAATCAGCGTTAATCCATCTTTTATAATCGGCTCGTAAATAATCCATCACACACCCCCAAATATTTTGGCGTTCATAGAAGAAACAACATTTGAAACATGTCCGTCTGATAAATGCGCGTAACGTTTTACCATTGCAAGGGTTTTATGCCCCAGTATTTCAGCAATTTCAGCCAGACTAGCCCCATTCATAGCAAGATAAGACGCTGTGCAATGTCTTAGGTCGTGCCATTTAAAGTCGGTTATCTGTGCTGTTTTCAAGGCTCCTTCAAAAGCACTTCTTAAGTTTAAAGGTGTGTTTTGGTTAACGATTCCGGGGAACAATAGCGGTGTATCTAATCGTCTAATTATTGAATATTCCTGTAATAACGATAATCCCAAACCAGACAAAGGAACGCGCCTTCTGTCTCCGTTCTTGGTTTCGTGTAAGATTATAAAGCCGTCTGTAAGGTTTACATCCTGCCATTTCAAGCCCATTAACTCCGCTTGTCTCATGCCGCTAGACAATGCCAAAATTACACATAAATAAAGCTGTTTATTTTTGGATGCTTGACAAGCTGTTAAAAGCCGTTCTCGTTCGTCATCCTCAAGGTATCGAACGCGCCCCCGCGCCTCTGTCGGTTTCTTAACTTTCCTTGTTGGCGAGTCATCAAGCCAGCCCCATTCTTTCACGGCAACAGTAAAAGCATGGGATAAAGCTGCCATGTATCGAACTACTGTGGCTGGGGTTCTTTGCGTCCCTCTGTAAGTTATCCCATTCGCCAATTCATCCCGAAACTGAACAATTAAAGCCGGTGTTACATCTGCCAGCGCGTAAATGCCCATCCTCTCCCTCCACCATTCCATTTGCATCTTTTGTCTGACTTCCTGTTTAGGCTTGCCCGGCAATACATCCTTAATATATCTATCCGCCAAATCAGCAAAGGTATGTTTTTTTGCTTCAAGTGTTTTGAAATGTCGCCCTTCTCTGATTGCGCTCTCTGTATCTTGTACCCATTTTTTAGCGTCCGTTTTTCGCTTAAAGGTTGCGCGTTGTGCCGGGTAGCCCTTCAGCCTGACTTCTGCTTTAAAGCTCTTGGCTCCATCTAATGCAGTTCGTTCTGTGATAGTGGCCATAATTGTTCCTTTAGGATAACAACTAGCCTTTCTAATATGATGCTTTCAGCCATTGTTTAACCCAAATTTAAGTTGCTGGCAAGGTCTTGTTGGTGCTAATTACACCTTCAAGCCCTCTTTTTAACGAGGCTTCTATTATATACCAATGGCGCACTGGTGGCGCAATTAACTATAAAAATAGGTAATAAATTTCAAAAATTGGCAATAACAGAAAACAGTTAACTATTTGATTTAACTATTCTTGTTTGTTGTGGCGTACTGGTGTTTTTTAGCTTCG
>CAMDOP010000201.1 GCA_945903675.1 Crenothrix polyspora | reverse complement strand
CTCAGCACGATTAGGGAAGGCAGAGACACCATCTCGAGTCCGGATAGTGGTCATCCTACTCTTACGGCCGGTGAGTATTTTGTGAGGGTAAGCTTGATGGCCTACATCCCAGACTAATTGATCAGAGGGAGTATTAAAGACATAATGTAACGCCACGGTTAGTTCAACGGTACCCAGTCCTGCTGAAAAATGACCGCCGGATATACTCACGGTATGGGTTAAATAATCACGCAACTCTTTGGCCAACGGCTTTAATTGATCTTTACTTAAATTACGCACATCAGCGGGGCTGTTGATGGCCTCTAATAAAGGATAATTACCTGATTTATTCATTTATAAGTCGATTCCTTGAGTCGGCATAATCAATAACATTTCACTAGATGATATAGATTGAGTATAGCCACTTTAACTGTTGAGATAGTCTGGTTTAAAAGCAATGGTCAATTATCCAGACTAAATCCTAAGTAAGCAAGTTGGTTATTAATGATTACGCTGAATAATATACAAAGATAAGTCACGTAACAAATCGGCCTCTGCTCCAAAAGCACTTAAATTGTGCAATGCCATGTCATGAAGCTCTAGTGCTTTTTGTTTGGCTCCTGCCATACCCAATAGCGCTGGATAAGTCGGTTTATTATTATCCTTATCTTTACCCTGGGTTTTACCTAAGGTAGCTGTATCGCTTTCTTCATCGAGAATATCATCCTTAACTTGGAAAGATAAGCCTATGCATTTAGCATAATTATCCAGCTTAGTGGCGACTATCGGATCGACATCACTCTTAGCCAAAGTGGCCATAGTGACACTGGCGCGAATTAAAGCCCCTGTCTTATGAATATGCATATTTTCAAGTTCTGGCAATGTTAATTGCGTGCCGACGGACTCTAAATCAATGGCCTGACCGCCCACCATACCTTGAGATCCACTGGCCTTAGTTAAAGCAATAATCATCTTTAAACGACCTTCAGGTGTCGCATTAATGCTAGGGTCATGAGCTAATACTTCAAAGGCAAGTGCTTGCAGAGCGTCACCCGCCAAAATAGCCGTTGCTTCATCAAAAGCAACATGACAAGTAGCTTTGCCACGTCTAAGATCATCATCATCCATGGCAGGTAAATCATCATGTATCAAAGAATAAACATGAATAAACTCTACTGCACAAGCAGGACCATCGAGTGCTTCTTGCGCGATACCTAAGGCCTTTCCTGCGCAATAGGTCAACATAGGGCGCATACGCTTCCCACCTTCCAAAACACTGTAACGCATCGCTTGATGCAGCCTCTGTGGCAATATAAGTTCGTTAGGTAAACGTTCGTCCAACGCACTTTCGATACGGTTTTGACAAAGACTGAAATATTCTTTTAATGCATTACTCATCGGTAAAGGGCTCCAAGCTGTGATTGCCGTTTTTTTCTAATAAAATTTGAACTTTCTGCTCAGCTTCTTGCAAAGCTTTTTGACAGATTCGAGTCAGTGTAACTCCACGCTCAAAAGACTTTAATGACTCTTCCAAAGAAACATCACCTTGTTCTAACTGATTAACCAGTTGTTCAAGCTCTGTAAGTGAATCTTCAAATAAAGTCGTTGATTTCTTTCTGGTCATGTAAGTGTATTTAGTGGGGTATAAATAATGCGTGCATTATATATGAAATTAAGACGCTAAAGATTATCAAGGCAAATAACCTTTACAATTCCCTAGTTGCACTAAATTTAATATCAGGCCAACGCTCTTCGGTTAATTGCAGATTAACTCGACTATTTGCTAAATAGACCAAATAACCACCACCATCTTCAGCCAAGTTTTCAAACGCTTTTCTCTTAAACTCTTCCAACTTTGCGGGATTATCTGAGCTCACCCAGCGCACTGTTGAAATAGCAATGGCGTCATAAACACATTCAACATTATATTCACCCTTAAGTCGAAACGCGGTGACATCAAATTGCAAGATACCCACAGCTCCCAAAATAAGATCATTATTCTTTAAGGGCTTAAATAGCTGCGTAGCGCCTTCTTCTGTTAATTGCACCAAGCCTTTTTGCAGCGCTTTTGCTCTTAACGGATCTTTTAAAATCACACGGCGAAATAATTCTGGCGCAAAATAAGGAATACCACCGTACTTAAGGGCTTCACCTTGAGTAAAGGTATCGCCCACTTGAATAGTTCCATGATTATGTAAGCCAATAATGTCGCCAGGATAGGCTTCTTCTACGCTTTTTCGGGTATCCGCCTGAAAAGTGATAGCGTTAGCGACTTGCACGCTTTTACCTAAACGCACATGATAAACCTTCATGCCTTTATCAAACTTACCCGAACAAACCCTTAAAAAAGCGACTCTGTCCCTATGTGAAGGGTCCATATTTGCCTGAACTTTAAAGACAAAGCCGGTAAATTTATCTTCCGTAGGATTCACTTCCCGTTGCTCTGAGGCTCTGGGTCTAGGCGATGGTGCATATTCAGCAAAAGCATCGAGTAACTCAATAATACCGAAGTTATTAATAGCCGAACCAAAGAATACCGGTGTTAACAGACCGGCTAAATAATCTTCCAGATTAAATTCATGGCTGGCACCTTTAACCAAGTCGATCTCTTCACGTAATTCATCAGCTTGATCATTCAGCAATTCATCCAATTTGGGATTATGTAAGCCTTTGATCACTTCTGCTTCGGCAATTTTGCCGCCATGCTGCGCACTAAATAAATGAATTTCATCTTTATAAAGATGATAAACACCCTTAAAACGCTTGCCCATACCAATCGGCCAGGTCATAGGCGCACATTTGATGTTTAATACCGTCTCAACTTCATCCAACAGCTCTATAGGCTCACGCCCTTCCCTATCGAGTTTATTAATAAACGTTAATATTGGCGTGGTACGCAAGCGACAAACTTCCATCAGTTTAATGGTGCGCTCTTCAACACCTTTGGCAACGTCAATCACCAATAACGCAGAATCAACAGCTGTTAAGGTACGATAAGTGTCTTCAGAAAAGTCTTCATGACCAGGCGTATCTAGTAAATTAATAATGCAATCATTATGTTCAAACTGCATGACCGAGGTCGTCACCGAAATACCCCGCTCTTTTTCCATTTCCATCCAGTCAGAAGTTGCATGGCGCGCAGCTTTTCTGCCCTTTACTGAACCGGCTAATTGAATAGCGCCCCCAAATAATAAGAGTTTTTCGGTAATGGTCGTTTTACCCGCATCGGGGTGAGAAATAATAGCGAAGGTACGACGTCGCTGCAATTCTGTAAGGTTTTCTGACATGCTGTGAGTGATAGACTGAATTTACTTAAAGCCGTGAATTATAACTTATTATTAAATGCCATGTATTTTCAATCATAGTTAGCTTTAATTAGTTCCTACAAAATTTTATTTAAAATCCAATTGACTTAGCTTTAAATAACAGCGTTAATAAAGCTCATTCATAATTATTTATGACTCCCAAAATACTAAAAAAAGAAAAGCAATGTCCATATCCGATTACATTTACAATTTTTTTTGCACAGGCGAATATTCCAATAGAGCATTTATTAACAAACTTGGCGTAGGTGAGTCTTTAGTCGGAGATGGCAATGAAATTGCTCATATCGACTTGATCATTGGCCCAAGAGGCTCTGTTGCTGAATCAGCCTTTGCAAATGCATTAACTAATAACAAACATGGTTTCTCTACCTTGTTAGCCGTTGTTGCCCCTAACCTGATGGTTAAGCCTGCCACTATTTTATTCAACAAAGTCACTATCAAAGGCTCTAAACAAGCCGTGCAAATGTTTGGCCCAGCGCAACGTGGCGTTGCTATGGCTGTAGCTGATTGCGTTGAAGATGGCACTATTCCAGCAGATGAAGCAGATGACCTATTTATTTGTGTAGGCGTGTTCATTCATTGGTTAGCTGAGGACGATGCTTTAATAGAAAAATTTAACTATGAAGCCACCAAAGAAGCATTAAAACGTGCGATTGCTGGAACACCTACCGCAGCTGAAGTGGTTGCAGAAAAAGCAACGGCGTTACATCCTTTTGCTGTCAATATAGACGCTTAAACTTTACATGAGTGGCGACATTAACGTGTCGTCTTCTTAATAGTTAAAGCAAAAAAAAGGGCCTTTCGGCCCTTTTTTATTGACTGTGATAATTATGCTTCTTTATCTTCGTCTTTTTCTACTTCTTTAATACTTAATCTAACTCTACCTTGGCGGTCAATTTCAAGCACTTTAACTTTAACGATGTCGCCTTCATTTAAGCGATCACTGACTTTATCAACATGCTCATCTGAAATTTGTGAAATATGAACTAGACCGTCTTTACCAGGCAATATAGTTACAAATGCACCAAAATCCATCAATCTAGCGACTTTACCTTCGTATATCTTACCGACTTCAACTTCAGCAGTAATTTCTTCAATAAGGCGACGAGCTTCTTCGCCCGCAGCTTTATCAACGGATGCGACCTTAACTATGCCATCATCTGTCAAATCAACGCTAGCACCGGTTTGTTCGGTAATACTACGGATAGTTGCACCACCTTTACCGATAACTTCACGAATTTTCGCAGGATCAATTTTAAAAGTAATGATACGTGGCGCAAAATCAGACATTTCATCACGCGTACTAGCCAAGGCTTTATTCATTTCGCCTAGGATATGTAAACGGCCGTGCTTAGCTTGTTCCAAAGCAGTCTTCATGATTTCTGAAGTAATGCCGTCAATCTTGATATCCATTTGCAGGGCAGTAATACCGTCTACAGAACCCGCCACTTTAAAATCCATATCTCCTAAGTGATCTTCATCACCCATGATGTCAGATAAAACCGCAAAGTTATCGCCTTCTTTAATCAAGCCCATTGCGATACCCGCAACAGGTGACTTAATAGGCACACCAGCATCCATTAACGCCAAACTACTACCACAGACTGAAGCCATAGAGCTTGAGCCATTAGATTCAGTGATTTCAGAAACCACACGAATGGTATAAGGAAATTCATCCATATTCGGCAGAACAGCGGCTACACCACGTTTTGCTAAACGACCATGACCAATTTCACGTCGTTTTGGCGAACCAACAAAACCAGTTTCGCCTACACTGTAGGGAGGAAAGTTGTAATGCAACATGAACGGCTCTTTATATTCACCGGCCAATGCATCAATAATCTGCGCATCACGAGCAGTACCCAGTGTAGCAACCACTAAGGCTTGAGTTTCGCCACGGGTAAACAAGGCAGAACCATGCGTTCTTGGTAATACACCTGTTCTAATACTAATCGGTCTAATTTTATCTAAAGCACGACCATCAATACGTTTGCCTTCATTAAGAATAGCGTTACGCACTATGCTATATTCTAGATGTTCAATAATGCCTCGAATGTCTTTTTCAGCATAATTGATCGCTAACTTTTCAACAACCGCATTACGAATACCTTTAAGGTGCTCTTGACGTACTAATTTTTCAGCGATGGTATAGGCATCTTTAATGCCAGCTTCAACTTCAGCTGTCACTAATCTAATCAATTCATTATTAGCTTCTGGAGCAACCCACTCAACAACGCCAGCGCCTGCATCTTTAGCAAATTCATTGATTGCATTAATAGCGACTTGCATTTGTTCGTGACCAAACAATACTGCACCCAGCATTATTTCTTCAGAAAGGCCTATAGCTTCAGATTCAACCATTAATACCGCATGAGCCGTACCAGCAACAACTAAGGTTAACTCTGAATATTTTAATGCACTAGGCGATGGATTTATTAAATAAGCACCGTCTTTATAACCAACACAAGCGGCGCCTATAGGGCCATTGAAAGGCAAGCCTGAAACGGCTAATGCAGCTGATGCACCTAACACCGCAGGAATTTCTGGAACAACGTCTGGATTCAGTGAGATGACTGTGGCAATAATTTGACCTTCGTTGGTATAGCCTTCAGGAAATAAAGGACGTATAGGTCTATCAATCAGTCTTGATGTTAACGTCTCTTTTTCGCTAGGACGACCTTCCCTTTTAAAAAATCCACCGGGGATTTTTCCAGCAGCATAAG
>CAMDOP010000200.1 GCA_945903675.1 Crenothrix polyspora | reverse complement strand
TTATCTGCGATGATTTTATCGATGATAGCCACTATCGCACCCGTATCGCTAATTTGAGTTAAGCCTTGTTCAGCGATAATGTCATCTGCGTTAGCAGTTGATTGCCATAGAAGCTCAAACACCTGCTTGGCTATTTTTCCGGAAATGGTATTGTCACTAATCCGCGCTAATAAACCGGATAAACGCTCATCATTAATCGGTGATGCGTTAATCTCTAAGCCGGCTTTATTAAGTGCCGCCGACAAATCGCCAGTAATCCAATTAGCACAAAGCTTAGCTTCACAACCTGACTTTTTATACACGGCTTCAAAATAATCTGCCAATGGACGGCTAGTCGTAAGTATGGCTATGCTCTCTTCATCTAATTGATAATCTGTTTTAAAGCGTTGCTTTTTAGCCTCTGGTAATTCAGGTAACTCCGCTTTAATCTGCGCTTTAAAAGCTTCATCAATAATGACGGGTAATAAATCTGGATCCGGGAAGTAGCGGTAATCGTTGGCTTCTTCTTTGCTACGCATAGAGCGCGTTTCATCTTTTACCGAATCATATAAGCGGGTTTCTTGTACGATTTTACCGCCGCTTTCTATCAAGGCTATTTGCCTTTCTACTTCATGATTGATGGCTTTTTCTACAAACTTAAAAGAATTGATGTTTTTAATTTCAGCACGCGTACCAAATTCTGCTTGGCCTTTAGGGCGCACCGATACGTTGGCATCACAGCGAAAAGAACCTTCCTGCATATTGCCATCACAAATACCCAGATATCGCACTAATTCATGCAGTTTACGCATATAAGCGACGGCTTCTTTAGCAGAGCGCATATCCGGCTCAGAAACAATTTCCAATAAGGGTGTGCCGGCACGATTTAAGTCGATACCCGTCAAGCCATGAAAATCTTCATGCAGCGATTTACCTGCATCTTCTTCTAAATGCGCACGAGTAACGCCGATGCGTTTAATCACGCCATCAATATTTATATCTAAATGCCCTACGCCAACTATCGGATGATCCATCTGACTGATCTGATAGCCTTTAGGTAAATCAGGATAAAAGTAGTTTTTTCTGGCAAAGACTGAATAAGGAGCAATATGTGCCTCAATAGCCATGCCGAATATGACTGCCATACGCACAGCTTCTTGATTTAAGACAGGCAACACCCCTGGCAAGCCTAAATCAACTGCGCAAGCCTGAGTATTAGGTTCTGCACCATAAGCTGTGGCGGCTCCCGAAAATATTTTTGAGCGTGTAGCGAGTTGCGCATGCACTTCTAAACCGATGACTGTTTCCCATTCCATTGTTATCTCCTTATTCAAAACCAGTAGGTATAAAGTTGTGCCAATCCGTCACTTGTTGATACTGATGGGCAATGTTCAACAATCGATCTTCAGAAAAATAATCACCAATCAATTGCAAGCCAACTGGCATACCCGCGACAAAGCCGGCAGGAATCGACATAGCAGGCACGCCGGCAAGATTAATGGCAATGGTATAAATATCTGAAAGATACATGGCAATAGGATCATCCATTTTCTCTCCAATACCAAAAGCGGTACCGGGTGTTACTGGACCCATGATGACATCGACGGTGGCTAATGCGGCTTTGAAGTCTTCACTGATTAAGCGACGAATTTTTTGTGCTTTTAAATAATACGCATCGTAATAACCCGTAGATAAGGCATAAGTACCCATGAGTATGCGACGCTTAACTTCTTTACCAAAGCCTTCTCCACGCGAACGCGTATAAAGATCGGTTAAATCAACAGGGTTATCACAACGATAACCATAACGCACACCATCAAAACGCGATAAATTTGCGGAACATTCTGCCGGAGCAATGACGTAATAGGCGGGAATCGCTAATTTTAGATTAGGCATTGAGATGTCTATTATTTCGGCGCCTAGCTTACGATATTCAGCTATAGCGGCAGCCAAAGTTGCAGCGACATTTTCATCTAAACCTTCACCAAAAAATTCTTTAGGTAAACCAATTTTTAAACCCACTAAGGATTTGTTTAAGCCCGCGCGGTAATCAGGAACAGGTATATTGACACTGGTTGAGTCTTTTTCATCAAAACCGGCCATCGTTTGCAACATAATGGCAGCGTCTTCAGCACTGCGTGTCATGGGGCCGCCTTGATCCAGACTAGACGCATAAGCAATCATGCCATAGCGCGACACAAGACCATAGGTTGGTTTTAAGCCAGTAATACCGCACAAAGCAGCTGGCTGACGAATAGAGCCACCAGTATCGGTACCTGTAGCACAAACAGCCAATCTTGCAGAAACCGCAGCAGCCGAACCACCCGATGAGCCACCAGGAACGGTATTAATGTTCCAAGGATTTTTAACAGAGCCGAAATAACTCGTTTCATTAGAAGAGCCCATAGCAAACTCATCCATATTGAGCTTACCTAACATGACCGCACCGGCCTGATTAAATTTTTCTACAACGGTCGCATTATAAGGTGCATTAAAATTAGCTAACATTTTAGAGCCACAGGTCGTTATTACGCCCTGAGTACAAAAAATATCTTTTTGAGCAATGGGTATGCCCGTTAATAGATCTGACGTGCCGTTAGCTAGTCGTTGATCTGCAGCTTTAGCCTGAGCCAAAGCCAGTTCTGGAGTCACTGTAATATAACTGTTAAGTTGTTGATGCTGATCGATTCGATTTAAAAAGAACTGTGTAAGCTCTACACTAGAATAGGTCTTCGCCTGTAAGTCTAAACTTATTTCGATGAGTGTTTTAGTATGCATGAAATATTTATCCCTTATTCAATCACTTTAGGAACTAAATAAAGTCCCGCTTCTACTTGTGGCGCTATCGACTGAAAGGCTTCTCGATGATTTAATTCAGTGACTACATCGGCTCTTAAACGTTGCGCTTGATCCATGGGATGTGCCATGGGCTCTACATCATCAGTATTGACTTCACTCATTCTGGTCATTAAATCCAGCATACCGGATAAATCATTGGCATAGGCTGCTACATCTTGTTTATCTATTCCTAGTCGTGCCAAATGCGCAATCTTATTTACATCATCTGCAGTTAATGACATATGTTCTCTCCTTCGTTTAGTTTTAAACAAGCTAACGATCAATATTTTATTTATCGAAATGCAATTATTAGACTAGCTGCACACAAAAAAAACGATTGTTTTCTGTCTCCACAAGACATGACTGTTATAATGCTCGCCACATTTCATCTTGTATCTCTCATCTTTGCCGCGTATATTACTACAATTATCTTAGTTACATCTTGCTTAAATACTCGCTGGATTGATAGAGTATCGTCTATAAATCTGAAAAAACATTGTTTAAAGGAAACAGCTAAAAATGTTCAAACGAATTCGCGGTCTTTTCTCTAATGACCTTTCGATAGACCTCGGTACCACTAATACGTTGATCTATATTCCAGGACAAGGACTCGTACTGAATGAACCCTCAGTTGTTGCGATTAAAGATGATAAAATTCGTGGTTCTAAAACAATTGCTGCTGTAGGCACTGAAGCTAAACAAATGTTAGGGCGCACGCCTGGTAATATCACAGCGATACGTCCTTTAAAAGATGGTGTCATTGCTGATTTTGCTATCACAGAACGTATGCTACGTTTTTTTATTGAAAAAGTTCATAAGAAAAATCGTTGGTTACGACCTAGTCCACGTATTCTAATTTGTGTGCCTTGTGGCTCAACTCAAGTTGAACGCCGCGCCATTAGAGAATCTGCTGCAATGGCTGGTGCCCGCGAGGTTTACCTTATCGAAGAACCCATATCAGCTGCCGTGGGCGCAGGTTTGCCTGTTGATCAAGCCAGTGGCTCTATGGTTTTGGATATAGGTGGAGGCACCTCAGAAGTTGCCATTATTTCTCTTAACGGCACAGTCTACTCAAACTCTGTACGTATTGGTGGTGATCGCTTTGATGAAGCCATTATTAATTACGTACGTAGAAATTATGGCATGCTCATTGGCGAAACTACCGCTGAAAGAATTAAGATGGAAATAGGCACGGCTTACCCTGCTAACGAAGTCAAAGAAATTGAAGTTAAGGGAAGAAACTTAACCGAAGGTGTACCTCGTAGTTTTACGGTAAATAGCAATGAAGTATTGGAAGCCTTACAAGAACCTCTTTCTGGTATAGTAAGAGCAGTAAAAGTTGCACTCGAACAAACTCCACCTGAATTAGGATCTGACGTTGCAACTCGCGGCATTTATTTGACTGGGGGTGGCGCTTTATTGAAAAATATTGATTTATTAATAGCAGAAGAAACTGGTTTACCGGTACATATCGCTGATGACCCTCTTACTTGTGTCGCTAGAGGCGGTGGCATGATATTAGAAATGTTAGATAAAAAAGGTCTTTCAAACTTTTCATTAGAATAACTAGATTCTTAGCAATTGCTTTTCGGCTTAAATTTCATCCTAACTCCCTATAAAAGCTTAATAACTTTTTGTAGGGAGTAGTAATGTGTCATTATCAGGAACTTAGCTTTTAGCGAAAATTTTAATTAAAACCACATTACAAGCTTAGAGTTACCGCACTACTATGAGGCATCTGCTATAAAACTTATATTTGCCACCGGCCCCTCTATCAATACCCGCTTACTGGTAGCCGTACTTGCTTCAATTACATTATTGGTACTGGACCAAAAAAGCCCTAGCATTAATTCACTGCGCAGTACCTTATCGTTTCTTGTCGACCCTTTAAAATACTTAGTTAATATACCCTCAGTAGCGCTTGAACAAACAGGCGACTCTATCAACTCCTATCTAAATTTAAAAAAAGAGAATCAAAACTTACGTGAGGAACAACTTGTGCATCAGGCAAGATTACTTAAATTTTCAGCCTTAGAACAAGAAAATATTCGTTTAAGAGCACTACTTGAAAACTCATTTAAATTAGGAGAGCAAGTATTAGTTGCAGAACTATTATCCGTCAATATGGCTCCTTACGAACATATTGTTGTTGTTAATAAAGGCACTCGTTTTGGCGTACATGCTCAACAACCAGTTTTAGATGCAAATGGTGTTGTTGGTCAAGTTTTTCGCGCCTTACCCATGACATCTGAAATCATGCTGATTACTGACCCTAATCACGCCATTCCAGTTCAAGTCAACCGTAACGGCTTATTAACTATCGCCGTAGGTAGTGGCCAAACAAATAAGTTAATTTTACCTTTTTTACCGAGTAACGCTGATATACATCCAGGAGATTTACTCATTACATCGGGACTAGGCGGAAACTTTCCGCATGGCTATCCTGTCGCCATTGTTGATGAATTCATACCCCAACCTAACAAAGCATTTACTACCGTGACTGCCACACCTAAAGCCTTATTGGATAGAAATCGTGAACTCATGATAGTTTGGAGTAAGTCAACGCCAGTGCCATTAATTTCCAAGCCGACAGAAAATAAGTTAGAAGCCACTAACCATGAAAACAAATAATACGTCAGGCTTTATTCATATTTCAATAACCTTAGCTCTAGCTATGTGCTTACGAATAGTCCCTTTACCTGGAAATATGGCGGATTTCAATCCAGACTGGGTATTACTTACATTAATATATTGGTCTCTTACTCTACCTGAACGTGCCGGTATTTTTCACGCTTGGACTTTTGGTTTATTAACTGATGTTTTAACAGGCCGATTTCTAGGACAATATGCTTTAGCTTATGCATTAGTTATTTATTTATGCCTTAATTTACATAAAAGATTACGTAATTTTCCAATGCTACAACAAGGCCTGTTTATTTTCTTTTGCCTACTGCTCTCTCACTTATTACTTTTCTTCATAAAAAACATACAGCATCCCGCACAATTACACGCTGCTTTTTGGTTCCCTGTTTTCAGTGGCACACTTGTTTGGCCCATCGTTTATGGAGTCTTACGACTAGTTCGCTTACCACCACGCTTTAGATAAAAGTCACAAAGCATGTATACCATTAAAGATCACTCTTTAGAAAACCGTATATTTCTCAATCGAATTGTTGCCGCCTTCTTCGTCATCACTCTATTAACATCGGGGTTGATCA
>CAMDOP010000199.1 GCA_945903675.1 Crenothrix polyspora | reverse complement strand
TACGTGGTGCGTCGATTGAACATGTCATTCGACAAAATGATAAAAAAACTTCTAGCGTTTCATCAGTTTCACAGGCAGTTGTCCTTAAACCAAAACCAGTCCCAAAAGTCGTGCCTAAACCTGACTGTAATCCCAGTAGCATCGTGAAGTGAGGTGGTTATGAACTATTCCGAAGCTTCAGTAAAACACACGCAACATTCAGCTCCTGACAACCTAGACGGACTGACCGAGCGCTTTAAAAATTTGGTGGAGTGCAAAAAAGCACAGCTACACGCTGTCAAAGCGGTGACCGCTACACCCAATTGGCCAGCACCGATGCGAGGCACACCTAATGCTTGTTTGCGTAGTGCCTTATTTGCCGGTATCCAAGGCAATGAACGTATCGCCTACAAAAAACGCACCTTGCTAGCTTCGATGGATGGAATAGAAATTCGATTTCTGGGCGTACAACTTAACCAATCGGATCTTGATATCTGGATGCACATCGTACATCTGTCTAGGCAACAGTTACCGGGCTACAATGTCTGCTTCAGCGCCTACGCCATACTGACTGCATTAGGCAAAGGTACCGGCAAAAGCCAACATGAGTGGCTGAAAGAATCGATGGCAAGACTTGGCGGTGCTTTTGTGGAAATGACGTTCCATGGTCGCGATAGCTTTGGTGAAAAAGGCTTTCTGCGATATTACCGAGATGAGACTACCCAGCGTTACGTGGTTGAACTCACTGATTCCATGCTGCGATTATTTGAAGACGGCTACACGCACATTGAATTTGAGCAGCGGCAAAAGCTGCGTAAACAACCGTTGGCTTTGTGGCTGCATGGATTTTTGTCATCCCATGCTGCGCCTTATCCGTTAAAAATCAGCACCATTCACCGCCTGAGCGGGAGTGGCGCTAAAACCCTTAGAGACTTTAAATACCGAATGAGTAAAGCACTGGAGGCATTAATTACCATTGGAGCCATCGATAGTTTTGTGATTAATGAAGATACCGTAAAAATTAAAAAGAATCCGACACCAAGTCAACAACGTTATTTGGATGCAAATAAAATGCCATAAAAAGCACGGCATTCGACCGACGCTATTTTGGGTCTTCTAAAACACGACGATACGGCATTAGGCCGACGCGGACACGGCATTAGACCGACGGAGGCACGGCATTAGGCCGACAGGGTAACGGCATTAGACCGACACCCACGGCAGTAGACCGACAAAAATAACGGCATTAGGCCGACGTTTGGCACGGCATTCGACCGACGCTGAGTTGATTTTTAGAAACCGCTGCAGGCCTCGTCATTTGTGTCTTGTAGCGATTTTAAAAGCACCAAAAAAAAGCTTGCTAATCTATATATAATCTTTTTTTAATCTTAATAAAGGGAAAGCATACCTGTGGATAACTTTAGTGATTTTGATGTGCTTGTGTGGCTTTCCGATAACTCTGCACAGCATCACGTATTTTTCCCAGTAAATGGATCTGCTTTCGGATATCAGAAAATTCGGTTTCTAGTTCTTCGACCAAATCAACTTCCCAGTCGGGTTCTCTTTTCATGAGTCGTCCTAAGGGATAGCGAAAGCCTGGCCCTTTTTTGAGATAGTGGGCTATTGGTTTGATGTGTCCGTTTTCGCGAATCATCGCCATCCGAAACCACTCGATACTGAACGAAAGACAGGTTTCCCGTTTTCGAACCCGAACGCCTATTCTTGCTTTTACCGATGCCGCATGATTTTTTTGCTCACTTTTAAAACGCCGCCAATAATCATCGACCAGTACTCGGGTTTCAGCATGTAACTGATCCACTTTAGCTTCAATCCAGATCAAGACGTCATCTTCTGTTACTGTGGATGACAGTTTATTCGAAGGTTCATAGTTCATATTAAAATCCCTAATACTTAACTGTAGGGATTTAGGTCTTAAATCCCTAAGCAAATTTATGGTGAAAGAGGGCTGTTTTTACGGCTAATAAAGCGCTAAAACGACCTGAATTTATTGGTTTTTTTTCGGTTGTTCCCTATGTATTAGGGATTTAAGGTTTAAAAAAAGCGTATTTATGCGCTATAAATCCCTAAGTAAATACAATCAGCTAATTCCCTATTTAGGGATTTGGTCTCCAATTTTTAGAGTTTTTTGACCATCAAATCCCTAATTAATAGGGCATTGTGCTGGTCATCCCTTTGTGAAAATAAGTGACGTAGTCCTTTACAACAGCTAAAGCGCGGCTAAATTTTATTTGTTCCTGTGATTGTGCCTACGCAAAAAAATCAGTGATAAGCGTATTTTTACGTTTTCCCCATCCGATTCATGAGTGCTAAAAAAGAAGCAGATTACAAAAAAGACTGATTTTGCCAATCTTTTGTAACCTGCAATTGTTAGTCATGAGTAAGAATGCAGCTATGAACCGAAAATTTGCCTTATTGCTGATCATGATGACGTTATTACTTAAGGTATTGACTGCCTGGGGTATGGAGGGTGATGAGCCTGGCGTTTCGTATTTTACGGATAAGCAACGAGGTTGGTTCTGGTACGAAGTTCAACCGGAACCGGTGTTAAAACGTAAGCCTCAACCAAGCAAAGTTGTGCCGAGTTTGCCATCCATCACCGAGATACCGCCAAGGCCAATAACACCTGTAGAACCGGAACCACTTACTTCAGCTTGGCTACGCAAAAACATGGAAACCTATCTGAACAAGGCGATTGATGAGCCCAGCCATGAAAACGTCGCGGCTTTTTATTACTTACAACGAACGATGATGGATAAAGCCGAGCGCTTTACCAATGCTGCTCGTTATGTGGTGATGTCTGATCCCCAGTTGGATGAGACTGTCAGACGTCCGGTGGCGACCTATGCCGCCAATGAAGCTAACCATCAGGCCAGTGTGATGGCCGATCGAGCTTTGAAAGATATTGCCGGTGTTGCTGGGATATTATTTTTCTTTCGTTCCGATTGCCCCTATTGCCATGTGCAGGCGCCGATATTGAGCATGTTGGAAAAAGCCTATGGCTTTAAAATCTATCCAGTCTCATTGGACGGACTGCCGATGCCGAATGGCCTGTTTGGAAATTTCAAGTTGGATCAGGGGCAGGCGGCCTTATTAGGCGTTGAACAAACACCGGCACTATTTTTGATGAAACCGCCAAAACAGATCTTGCCATTGTCTCAAGGTGCATTGTCACTGGAGGAACTCACTAGTCGCATTCTTCTGGCGGCCAAAGAAGCTGGTTGGCTGGAGGCCTCACGGTATCAAACTACCCAAGGTCTTCGCTCCACTCCGCAATTATTGCCAACGACAGGCAGCATCAATGCGGCAACCGCTCAAGATCCGATGGCATTGATACAAGCCCTGCAAAACAGTGCGAAATTGGGGGGAGCGCCATGATTAAAATCGTGCTTAGGAAAATTGTCATAGCTCTGCTGTTGCTAGAGTTGCCGATACCCGCTTATGCTGATTTACAACAGGAAATGGATGGCATGTTTGGTACGATGACCAACTTTACGTCACCGACGGCACATCTGGGTCAGCGCAGGGGTGTGATCACCGGTGGAAGTTTGGTGGCCCGCAACGGCATTAGCAATACCAACCTAGTGTCATTTGTGCCGCCATCGTTCAGTGCTGGTTGCGGGGGGATTGATCTGTTCGCTGGTAGTTTCAGCTTTATTAATTTCACTCAATTTGTGCAATTGTTACGTAATGTCGCTGCCAATGCCTCAGGTTATGCTTTTCAATTGGCCGTAGGAGCGATGTGTCCTTGGTGTGCATCGGTGATGACCGATATGCAAAAGAAAATCCAAGAGCTTAATCAGATGTTCAGTAACTCTTGTAGACTGGCGCAAGGTATGGTCAACGATACCCTCAAAGCGACTGACTTGCAGAGTAAAACCAATCTGTCTAATGCCTCAATTACTCAGGGTATCAGCGATGTGTTTTCTAGTTGGACTAATACCAGCACCTTAGGTGATCCGGTACAGCAGGTCAAACAAAATGCACCCAATGACATGACCCAAAAAATACAAGGCAATCTTGTTTGGCGAGCTTTGATTAATCAAAACGCAGGTGCTTGGTTTCACTTTGGCGGTAACAGTTTGTTGGAAGCGGCTATGAGTATTTCCGGCACCGTTATTGTCGATGCGCCGCAAACTGCTCCGGATGGCAAGGGTGAAAATAATCCGGTGACTGCACCACCACCGATATTGCGCATTAAAGACTTACTGTATGGCAACGATGCCAATAACAGTTATCAGACAGTTAATCTCTATAGTTGTTCGGATGGGCATGGTGCCGATCAATGTCTTAAACCGGTGATTCAAAGCGTCACCCTAGTAGGACTCAAACAACGGGTGATGGATATTTTATTAGGCTCAGCTACTAATGGTAACGGTTTGATTGTGAAGTTCTCGACCAATCAAGGACAAATCAATGCCACTGAGCAAGCCTTTATGCAAACGGTACCCGATGCCATCGGCGGCATGATTCATAATCTGGCTCGTGAGGATGCCGGTATCGCCAAACTTTGGGCAGAAGAGGCCGCGCCAGTGATTGCTCTTGAACTGGCGCAATTGATTGTCAACGATTTACTCAGTGCGGTGCAGACGGCAGCGCAGATCAACGATCATGCTTATGCCAAGTTACTGATAGAGGCTCTGAAAGATGCTCGTGAACAGATTCAGGACGAATATGTCACTATCGCGGGGCGTTATGGTAATCCACAAACGTTGATGGCGTTTTATCAGCAATTGATGAATACCGTTAAACCACGGCATTACGGAACGGTCGCACAGTTGCCTGCGTCGGCGACAGCCTGGCCCACGCCTTAAGGGTTGATATCGGACCCTATGTTAAAGGCTCTTCGACACTATCTACTCTGAGGCAGCAAGCCTATGTTCGAAATCTTTTCCGTGGGCGATTCAGCTTATTTGCAAGCGGTACTCAATGCCGTAGCGATGCTATCTGGTACAGGTGATTACCGCACTGCAGCCTGTGTAGGTGGCCTAATTGGCGTTATTATTATCATGCTACGTGCCTTAATGCAGTGGGATGGTCGTGGCATACGCTATCAAGATTTATTTTTGGCCTATGTGTTGTGGCTCATGTTGTATGCGCCCACCGTCAAAGTCTTAATTGAAGATGCTTATACTGGCAGCGTGATTGCAGTGGATAATGTACCTTTGGGGCCCGCTGTAGTGGGTAGTGTCATGTCCAATATGGGTTATCGCACCACACGTTTGTTTGAACAGGCTTTTGCCATGCCCTCGATGACAGGCCATGGTTTTGCCGATAGTTTGCAAACTTTGACAGCAGTACGTAAAAACCTATTATCCCGCGTCGACTTAGGCGCTGCCAATACGCCCAACGCTGGCAGCGACATGGAAACCTCCTTTGCTAATTATGTCCGAGAATGTACGCTGACAGGGGTCGATTTAAACCTAAAATCGGTCGATGCTATTCTTCGCGATGCCGATCCCCTCAATGCCTTGCGCTTTGACTCAGACATCTATATGACTGAAATCTACATAGGTGGTCAGTCACAAACCAAAACGTGTACCGATGCTTGGACAGATTTAGGCGTGGTGGCCAATGGTGCTTTCACGACGGCGCTGGAAAATGTGTTACAGCATACTTTGGGCGTGACTGCCGCTGCCGACACCGTACCGAAAATACAAGATGCCTTTGATGCGTTGGCAGGGCCTGGGGTTATCAACGCCGGCAATTACATGTTGATGTCGGCTATTATGCCGATGTTCGAAAAAGGCGTCATTGGCCGGCACGAAGATGCTATGCATTGGACCAAAGCCTCGATGATCGAACAAGCCATCCAGCAACGTAATACCCAGTGGGCAGCGGAACAGACCCTGTTTTCAAAAATTGTCAGGCCGATGATGGCGTTTATCGAAGGCTTGAGCTATGCCATTGCACCCATCATGGCTTTTGTAGTGCTGTTTGGTAGTGTCGGTTTACGCATGAACATAGGTTACTTTACTATGCTGCTATGGATACAACTGTGGATGCCTATTCTGGCAGTGATCAATTTGTTCATCAATATGTCA
>CAMDOP010000198.1 GCA_945903675.1 Crenothrix polyspora | reverse complement strand
ATTTTAAATTGCTATGACTGGCAAGGTTTTAATAGCTTATTTCCTGAAATGTGGTTATTTCCGAAATGGCTACCCATACATCCATCACGTTACTGGTGCCACAGTCGCATGGTTTATTTGCCGATGGCCTATTGTTATGCACATAAAATACAAGCCCCCGAAAATGACTTAATCTTATCTTTAAGAGAAGAACTCTATAACGAGGATTTCACAAGCATAATCTGGGCTAAGCATCGCAATAGCGTTTGCGAAAAAGACTGCTATACCACGCTATCTCCCGTCTTAAAGTGGATGAATTTTTTCACTAATCATTATGAGAGCTTTGCAAATAGCTGGATAAGAAATAAAGCCACAGACTATATCTTAAAGTATCTTAATGCCGAAGATGCGCAAACTGATTACATCAATATAGGTCCCGTCAACAAAGCCATTAATTCTATTTGTATCTGGCATGCCTACGGCAAAGACTCTACGCAATTCAAAAAGCACGTAGCGCGTTGGTATGATTATTTATGGGTAGCCGAAGACGGCATGAAAATGAACGGCTATAACGGCTCCCAACTTTGGGATACCGCTTTTGCAAGTCGGGCACTACTTGAAAGCGACTTAGGTAAACTATTTCCTGAAACGCTTGAAAAAAGTTATCAATTTATTGACCTTTCCCAAATCAAAACAGAACATGAAACTCATGCCGAGTTTTTTCGTCACCCCATGATTGGTAGTTGGCCCTTTTCTACCGCTGAAAATGGCTGGCCAGTCGCCGACTGTACCGCAGAAGGCCTCAGTGCAACCTTGGCGATACATCACTCAGACCTCGTTAACCCTACAATATCAGAGACGCGCCTACAACTAGCCATAGCTTCATTGCTGTCTTATCAAAATCCTGATGGCGGCTGGGCTACTTATGAATTAACACGCGCCCCAAAGTGGCTGGAGAAACTTAATCCGTCAGAAGTCTTTGCTGACATTATGATTGATTATTCTTGGACCGAATGCACCGCCGCCTGCGTCATTTCTTTAATTGAATTCCAAGAGACTTACCCTGACTTTAAAAGCGCGGACATTTGCAAAGCAATCATAGCTGGCTTGAGTTTTATTTTAAAACAGCAAAAGCCCGATGGTTCTTGGTATGGTGGTTGGGCAGTCTGCTTTACTTATGCCAGCTGGTTTGCCATAGAAGCACTCAGTAAGGCCAAAAACAAAACTTATTATGACGAGCAAATCATCACCAGCAGCCTCGAAAAAGCTTGTGATTTTTTAGTCTCTAAACAAAAAACTGATGGCGGTTGGGGCGAGACTTTCGAATCTTGCTCCAAAATGGTTTATACTGATTCCCAAGCATCTCAAGTCGTCAATACTAGTTGGGCACTA
This sequence comes from Crenothrix polyspora, assembly GCA_945903675.1. Classification (GTDB taxonomy): domain Bacteria; phylum Pseudomonadota; class Gammaproteobacteria; order Methylococcales; family Methylomonadaceae; genus Methylobacter_C. Next base: position 4,715 of record CAMDOP010000198.1, on the reverse strand, counting down.
TTAGCCCTAATGGCCGCTGATTTTAAAGACAAAAAGCTGATTGAATCCGGCATAAGCCTATTGTTAAATAGGCAAACAGACATAGGCGACTGGGCACAGGAAAATATTTCCGGTGTTTTTAATTATAACTGCATGATAACTTACGCTAATTATAGAAATATATTTCCTATATGGGCTTTAAGTAGATACTATAAAAATAATATACATAAATGAAAAACTATCAACTTGGTAATGTGGGAATCACAACTTGCCTAACATAAAATCAAAATACGATATTTGCATTATTGGTGCAGGCATGGCTGGCGCGACTATCGCCGCCTATCTCGCCCCAAAAGGCATTAAAATCGCATTAATTGATCAATGTTTTAAAGAGAAAAAACGGATCGTTGGTGAATTATTACAGCCGGGTGCTGTTTTATCGCTAGAACAAATGGGACTACTAGATTTACTGGAAGGTTTTGATGCGCAAACCGTTGATGGCTACGCACTGATACAAGACGATCAAAAAACTACCATTCCGTACCCCAACCATCATATAGGTATGGGGTTGCATAATGGCCGATTTTTACAAAAAATCAGAGCCTCTGCCCTTGCTAATAAATCTGTCACGAAAATCCACGGCAAAGCCTTACAACTACTAGAAAATGATCGCCAAGAAATTATTGGCGTCAGTTATCGAGAAGAGCTCAGTTCAGAAATAAAATCCATACACGCGCCCTTAACAATTACTAGCGATGGTTTTTTCTCAAACTTTAGAGATGACCTCAGTAACAATGAAAAAACCGTTACCTCCTATTTTATAGGTTTGATCTTAAATAACTGCGACATGCCTTTTCCTAAACATGGTCACGTGTTTTTATCTGGCCCCACACCGTTCATTTGCTATCCCATTTCCAGCCATGAAGTCAGGTTATTGATCGATTTTCCAGGCGAATTACTCCCTAGAAAAGCCTTGCTACAAGCGCATTTAGACGCCAATGTTACACCGTACATACCCGAAGGCATGCTCAGCAGTTATAATCAGGCCATAGAAACAGGCGGCTTTAAAGTCATGCCCAACCATTACATGGCAGCAAAACCCATCGCTCGCAAAGGTGCCGTCATGTTAGGCGATGCCCTTAATATGCGACACCCCTTAACAGGCGGTGGCTTAACGGCTGTATTCTCAGACATACAAATATTAAGCTCGCACTTGTTAGCGATGCCTGATTTTTATAATACTGACTTGATACATAAAAAAATAGAAGCCTATTATCGTGACAGACAGAGCGCAAATGCCAATCTTAATATACTGGCCAATGCGCTTTATGGCGTGATGTCTAACGGACTCCTTAAAACTGCCGTATTTAAATACTTGCAGTGTGGTGGCAGTAACGCCTTAGAATCCATAGCTATTCTGGCCGGATTAAACAGAAACCATTATTCATTAATCAAACAATTCTTTACTCTAGCGGTATTCGGCGCTTACGATTTAGTTCGACAAAGTATTACCAAGCTACCGCAGGCAGTTAAAATACTATTTGATGCCTTCATCATTATCAAACCTTTAGCTAAAAACGAACTAACGGTATCAGCCGTCGTAGACGATTACTTTAAAAAATAAACGCCACCCTCTTTTACTCTTAACTCAATGAATAGTTACAGAAATTATTTCTTCATGGTAATATTTCCAAACGTTTTAGCCCTAAGTCTACGTTAATACATAGTAATTTGTCTGTGTTGTTTTACCTTGGCATCGAACGATAAATTTAATGGGGGGCTTTTTTACCACCCCCTACTATCACCTATCTAACCTCATACCTTACGATACTTATGAACAAACCTAAAAAAGTCGCCATCCTTACTGCAGGCGGCTTGGCACCTTGCCTAAACTCAGCCATCGGTAGCCTTATCGAACGTTATACTGAAATCGACCCTTCCATTGAAATCATCTGCTATCGTAGTGGTTACAAAGGTTTGCTATTGGGCGACTTTTATACCGTTACACCTGAAATACGTGAAAAGGCAGGACTCTTACATCGCTTTGGTGGCTCATTAATTGGCAACAGTCGCGTTAAACTGACCAATGTTAAAGACTGCCTAAAACGCGGCCTCGTTCAAGAAGGCCAAGATCCTCAGAAAGTGGCAGCAGATCAACTCGTTAAAGATGGCGTCGACATACTGCACACCATCGGTGGCGATGATACGAATACCGCTGCTGCTGATTTAGCCGCCTTTCTTGCTAATAACAACTACGGTCTTACTGTTATCGGCCTACCCAAAACTGTTGATAACGATGTCTTTCCGATCAAACAATCACTAGGTGCTTGGACGGCTGCCGAGCAAGGCGCACTGTATTTCTCAAACGTAGTTGCTGAAAACAACGCTAACCCACGCATGCTTATCATCCATGAAGTGATGGGGCGTAGCTGTGGTTGGTTAACCGCAGCGACAGCTCAGCAATATCGTAAATTACTTGATAAAGCAGAATGGTTGCCCGAACTAGGCCTAGATCGCAACGCTTTTGAAGTTCACGCCATATTCATACCTGAAATGACTATCGACATCGCTGCCGAAGCGACACGTTTACGTGCGGTTATGGATCAATATGATTGCGTCAATATCTTTGTTTCTGAAGGTGCGGGTGTTGAATCTATCGTTGCCGAAATGCAAGCCAAAGGCCAAGAAGTACCCCGCGATGCTTTCGGTCATGTCAAACTAGACGCCGTCAATCCTGGTAAATGGTTCGGCGAACAATTTGCTGAAATGCTAGGTGCAGAAAAAACCCTGATCCAAAAATCAGGTTATTTCGCAAGAGCCTCAGCCTCTAATGTCGAAGACATCCGTTTAATCAAGTCTTGTGCTGATTTAGCCGTCGAATGCGCTTTCCGAAGAGAATCTGGTGTTATTGGTCACGATGAAGACCGTGGCGGCATATTACGTGCCATTGAATTCCCACGAATCAAAGGTGGCAAACCTTTTGATCTAGACACATCATGGTTTAACCAAACGCTGACTGAAATCGGTCAAACCAAAGGCGCTAAAGTTGACGTAAGCCATTAATCGATACACAAAAGTCACTTTGTAGCTTAGCCTCATGAAAATAAGCCTAAGCTATAATCTGCTCAAAAAGCATCTAATAACTCTGGAATATCTATGTCTACTTGGCTAGAAACGTGTCAACAACAACTTGCACGCTTGGAAATAACCTCCGTGCTGGCTGATAAATTAGTCACCTTGTGTAATAAAACCAATGAAGATATTGCCCCAGAGTTGGTGCAAAAGCTCAATGCAGAACATACTCGATTAAATCGGCAACTAGAACGCCTACATGCCAATCGATTTGAAGTCGCTGTCATTGGCCTCGAAAAAGCAGGAAAAAGCGCTTTACTCAATGCTTGGTTAGGCCAAGAAATCCTGCCTTCTGCACGCGAAAGATGCACCTTTACCAGTACCGAGATTTGGTCAGCCCAGACCGAACAAGATCAACTGCTATTTATTCAATATTACAGTAAAGAAGAAATAGCTCAGCTGCAGCAACAAAGAAAAGCCGCGCTAGACAATACCCTGGGTGACAAAGAAAGAAAAGAGATACAAGAAGATTTTGATGACACCGAAAAGCACTTGCAAGCCATCCATGAATTTACCAAACAAAAAAATGGCTATACGCAAACCTTTATCGATATTAGTGAAATAAACGAACAACTACAATCGGCTATTTTTAAAAACCGAGCCCAGTCACTCGCCATCAAACGCATACAGCTAAAAACCATACGTTTACGTAGTGACAGAGATATTATATTTCATGATGTACCCGGCTTTAATTCTGGCATACAAATGCATTCCGAACAGGCCATAGACCGCCTTAAAGAATGCGACGCCATTATATATGCCAAAGAAATGAAACAGCCCTCAATCACTGGGCCAGAAAAAGAAATACTCCTCATTGCAGACACAGAAGACCCCAACATTAAAGTGTCCGACAAAATTTTTGTGGTACTCACCCAAGCAGATGCTTTAGATGACCCTATCGATTTTAAAGAAACCTTAATCAAACATAGAAACTATTGGCCTAGTGTACCTGAACGCCGCATGATCCCTGTTTGCGCCCGCTCGCATCTGGTTGAATCTGGCATACCTTCTGAAGACACACTCAGACGCTCAAAAGCCGCTGACGACAAAAATAAGCTAAAAAAACTAGGCATCACCGATGGCGTTATCATCTTAAAAGATACCGTTAATTATTACATCGATCATGAACGCTCTGAAGTCTTACAAAAACGCTGCGACGCCTTAGTTAACAATATCCGCTACTATGCCGCTGAAATCTTAGGTAAATTAGAGCCCCTCTACGAACATATCGCCGAAGGCGAAACTGAAGAAGATGACTTACTAGGCAAAGAATTTAATCAGTGGTGGGGACGTGAATGGCAGCGCATCAAAAAAGATTTTGATGTCTGGTATGCAGAGAGCATTCAAGGTCGTAAAGAAGCCGATGCCATAGGTGCAGAGCATCAAGAACTTGCCACCTTACACACAGCTTATGACGAAAAGATCGACGGCCTATTATCAAACCTGACCACAGGGCAAATGGATGAGCTCAAGCGTATTTATACGGCAGGGCGAACTATTTCTATGCCCGATCCACGCGAAGGCAATTATAAAATTCGTGAAGAATTGTTTAGAGAAATCCAACAAAAATTTGAAACCGAACTCACCGATCAATTAGCCCAATC
>CAMDOP010000197.1 GCA_945903675.1 Crenothrix polyspora | reverse complement strand
TTTAGGTGTTGGGCTTTAGTTAGATTTATTGTAATTATTAACCGATGTTACGCAGCCATTCAGCGGATTAAAATAACAAATAATGAAGTCGCTATCGCGACGATGTGTTAATCGGGTATTCGCACCCGAAGGCGAGATACTTTCTTTTGTTCCGCCAAAAGAAAGTATCCAAAGAAAAGGCGGCTCGATTGCAGCTTCTTCCTGCGGTGCTCAGCGCTGCAAACGAGACTAAAGTAACGTTACTGAATAACTACGATTTATTCAGGAGAGCATGTTCTAATCGCTCTATACGACTTTGCAATCTATCAAACTGCGTGTGTAACTCATCTACTTGGGCGAGGAAAATAGCCACTTCAGGTTCAGAAGGAAGGTCGCGCGTTTCTTCTTGTAAATATTCTGAAACATTCAGTCTAAAACTTTCAATAGACTCTTGGCTCCATTCGTGACCGGAGCGAAAAAACTGACTAATATGTTGGGCCACACTGTCTCCAGTGTAGCGAGCAAGATGCGGCTCGAGATTAATATTTAATTTAGAAAATAGGGTCTGAAATTTGCGGCCCAGTTGCATATCGCCTTCGATTTGTATGTCACCAGAAAAAATCGAACGCATAGGCTTCGAGCTCAAACCCATTAAACCAAAAGTGAACACTGAGCCAGTTAATTGCGTATCAGCTGGTTCTGAGCTGAAATCGAGTAACTGTATGGCATCAAGGCTTGGGCAGAGATAGAGGCTTTCATTAAATGACGTTATCGTTACCTTGATGACTTTTCCGGCCAAGGGCGCTAAAAAAGTAGAGGCATTGGGATCTAAGCTAAGATATTGATTGATGCCGACTTCTAATGCATTCATCATCAAGGCTTTAATGGCCATATTAGATTTTATAACCTCTATGAACAGCAACGATGCCTTGGGTCATATTGAAATATTCGCAGCGTTCAAGGCCTGCGTTCTCCATCATTTTTTTAAGTTCATCTTGCTTTGGATGCATGCGAATTGATTCGGCAAGATAGCGGTAGCTTTCTTCATCTTTGGCAACGAATTTGCCGATTTTTGGCAATAATTTGAATGAGTAAAAGTCGTAGACTTTTTCAGTTACTTTATCGACAGGATGAGAGAATTCTAATACGATAACACGTCCGCCCGGCTTAAGTACTCTGTGCATAGAGCGTAATGCGGCATCTTTATCGGTAACATTACGCAGACCAAAAGCGATGCACACACAATCAAAAGTATTATCTTCGAAAGGTAAACATTCTGCATTAACTTGGGCATAGCGAATATTGCCTACCAAGCCTTTATCGATGAGACGACTGCGTCCGGTACGTAACATTTCAGAGTTAATGTCTGCCAAAACCACTTGGCCGTCTTTGCCAACGCGTTGTTCAAAGAGTATGGTTAAATCGCCCGTTCCACCGGCTAGATCCAATACTTTTTCCCCTTTGCGTACATTACTTAATTGTACGGCAACGCGCTTCCAGATGCGGTGTATGCCCAGTGACATCAAGTCATTCATGATGTCGTATTGTCCAGCAACCGAATCGAACACGCCTCGTACCAGATTAACTTTTTCATCGGTGGCAACTTGCTTGAAACCAAAATGGGTGGTGTTATCGTTTGTCATTAGTTATACCGTGTTTTAAGTGAGTCTTGACGCGGATGTCCTGCATCATTGAGTTCGTTTAGGTAGTTAGCCCATAGGGCTTTATATTCAGCACCTAGTTTATATAATAAATCCCAGGTGTAAATGCCACTATTATGTCCATCACTAAAAATAGGACAAATGGCATAGTTTCCTATGGGCTTAATTTCGTTAATGCTGACCTCTTCTTTTCCCAGTTGTAAGATTTCTTGACCGGGAGCATGCCCTACTGCTTCTGCTGAAGGCGTGTAGACGCGCAAATATTCGCAGGGCAGTTTAAATGTGCTGCCATCATCAAAGCTGATTTCAAGTACATCGGAAACTTGATGTAGTTTTATTTCAGTAGGCCAAGTATTACAAGGTGTTACAGTTAAGCGCATAGGAATTATAAAATCAGTGATCTGGATTGGGTTACTAGCTACGTAACCCGATACTCGTCTATAGAATGTAGCGGCTTAAGTCTTCATCTTTAACCAGTTCGGCTAAACTTTGATTAACGTAAGGTGCATCAATAACAATCGTTTTTTCGATTAAGTCAGGGGCGTCATAGGAAATACTTTCTAGTAAGCGCTCCAGCATAGTATGTAAGCGTCTGGCGCCTATGTTTTCAGTACTTTCATTAACGTCCCATGCTAATTCTGCAATACGTAGTATGCCTTCTGGGGTGAAGGTTAATGACACGCCTTCTGTAGCCAATAAGGCTATATATTGCTCAGTTAATGAAGCATTGGGCTCCGTTAAAATACGAACAAAATCATCTGCTGACAAGGCGCTTAGTTCAACTCGAATCGGAAATCGACCTTGTAGTTCAGGAATCATGTCCGATGGTTTTGCGACATGAAAGGCGCCCGAGGCAATAAATAAAATATGATCGGTTTTAATGGCGCCATATTTGGTGCTAACCGTACTACCTTCAACTAAGGGTAATAAGTCCCTCTGTACGCCTTCGCGAGAGACATCACTGCCGCCACTGCCCATTTCTGACCGTTTACAGATTTTGTCAATTTCGTCTAGGAATACGATGCCGTGTTGTTCTACTGCTTCTACAGCTCGTGAGCGTATACCATCTTCATTAACTAGTTTAGCCGCTTCTTCGTCTTGCAACGTTTGCAGCGCTTTCTTAATAGACATTTTGCGTGACTTAGTTTTACCTGAGCCCATGCTTTGGAACATGCCTTGTAATTGACTGGTCATTTCTTCCATACCAGGTGGCGCCATGATTTCTACACCCATAGGGGCAACATGCACATCAATTTCTATTTCTTTATCATCCAGATCGCCTTCACGTAATTTCTTACGCATTTTTTGACGCGTTGCTTCTTGGGTATCGGATAGCATGCCCCCATCCGCTTTAGGTAAAAGTAAGTCTAAAACTTTTTCTTCAGCAGCATCAAAGGCTTTGCTTTGAACTTTTTCCATTTCTATTTGGCGTGTCATTTTGACAGCGGAATCAACCAAATCACGAATGATAGATTCAACATCTCTTCCGACATAACCGACTTCAGTAAATTTGGTCGCTTCTATCTTAATAAAAGGGGCGTTCGCTAATCTTGCTAAGCGTCTAGCAATTTCAGTTTTGCCAACACCGGTAGGGCCTATCATTAAGATATTTTTCGGTGTGATTTCATCGCGTAATGCAGGATCAACCTGCTGGCGGCGCCAACGGTTTCTAAGTGCAATCGCGACTGAGCGTTTAGCACTAGCTTGACCAATAATATGCTTATCTAATTCGCTTACAATTTCTTTAGGAGTCATTTGTGTCATGCGCTTACTCGTTAGGTTCTGCGTCTAGTTCTTCTATACGAAGATTATGATTGGTATAAATACAAATATCAGCAGCAATATTTAAAGATCTCTCGACAATTTCCCTAGCGCTTAGGTCTGTGTTTTCCAATAATGCGCGAGCAGCGGCTTGAGCAAATGCACCGCCTGAGCCTATGGCCATTAAATTAAATTCAGGTTCGATAACATCGCCGGTACCAGAAATAATTAATGAGGTTCTTGAGTCAGCGATGGTTAGTAAGGCTTCTAGCTTACGTAAAGCGCGATCTGTGCGCCAATCTTTAGCCATTTCGACAGCTGCACGAGTTAGGTTGCCGCGATGCTTTTCGAGCTTACCTTCAAAGTGTTCAAACAAGGTAAAGGCATCTGATGTTGCGCCTGCAAAACCAGCAATGACTTTGTCATGATAAAGTCTACGCACTTTACGTGCATTGCCCTTCATGACCGTATTGCCTAATGTGACTTGGCCATCGCCACCGATGACAACTTTGCCGCCTCGACGTACAGAAAGAATGGTAGTTCCTCTAAACACGTTAACATCCCAAAAATTACAAAAACAAGTTGGTGATTTTACATGGTATAAATTTAAAATGTTGGGAAAAATACGGGCTCTATAAGCTGGTATTTAGGAAGTGGTCGCTAATGATTGTCTTTGGTATTTAATCGGCATTAATCAATATTGATGTTTAATGTTAGTACCTTAAGATAGGGGTGTCGCTTTTTGTGATTCTATTATGATTCTATAGTGGCAATGAAAAATAACTTAAAGAAGAGTTTTACAAAGAAATATACTTGGCTTATGTGCTCCCATGGCTTACAAAACAAGCACCTATAATAGTTTAGATATAGCACATATTATCTTAGCTAATAAATGAGTTGTTTCTTTCTATAAACACTATATATTGTGTCTTTAGATTAAAAATAAACTATATGTGGGTGTTTTAGCGTAATGGCTTTCCTGGATATCAGTTTGTGATTTATACGCTATTCACCTTTTCATTATTATTTCCAGAGATAAATAAATCATGCCAGCAAAACTTCATGTTATCGCTAATACTGTTACGGAAATTCCTTTCCAAGATGCTTCTATGGATATTTGGGATACAAAATATCGTTTAAAAAGTAAAGATGGCTTAGCGGTAGACGGCTCTATTGATGAAACTTATCAGCGGGTTGCTTTGGCTTTGTCAGGTGTAGAAAAAGGCCATGCAAAGCAGGAGCAATACTATAAAGAATTTCTCTGGGCTTTACGTCAAGGGGTTATTCCTGCAGGACGAATCGTATCTAATGCTGGCGCACTAGACCATAAGCCGGCGACATCAACCATTAACTGTACAGTATCAGGCACTATTGCAGATTCTATGGATGATATTCTGGGTAAAGTGCATGAAGCAGGGCTTACCTTAAAAGCCGGTTGTGGTATCGGTTATGAATTTTCTACCTTAAGACCTAAAGACGCCTATGTTTCAGGTGCAGGGGCTTACACCTCTGGGCCGCTATCTTTCATGGATATTTATGACAAGATGTGTTTTACGGTGTCGTCTGCGGGTGGTAGACGTGGCGCACAAATGGCTACTTTTGATATCGGTCATCCTGATGTTATTGATTTTATTAGAGCTAAGCGTGAAGACGGTCGTTTACGCCAGTTTAACTTGTCATTGTTGATTACGGCTGAATTTATGCAAGCCGTTAAAGGCGATTTGCCTTGGTCTTTATCATTTCCTGTCACTGAAAAGGAAGTTAAGTTAGATCAGTTAGATTTAAATGATGGCCAAAAAATTATTTGGCGCGATCTTCCTGTTACAGAAGGTTATGTGCTTAATAGCGATGGCTTGATTGCTTGTAAGGTATCTAAAACCTTACCCGCACGACGATTATGGGACATCATTATGAGTTCCACTTATGATTACGCTGAGCCTGGCTTTATTTTGATCGACAAAGTTAACGAGATGAATAATAACTGGTTTTGCGAGAAGATTCGCGCTACGAATCCTTGCGGAGAGCAACCTTTACCGCCTTATGGTAGTTGTTTGTTGGGTTCTATTAACTTGACTCGTTTTGTTAAAAAACCTTTTACCAGTGATGCATATTTTGATTGGGATACGTATCGTAAAGCCATCAAAATTTTTACACGCATGCTAGATAATGTCGTCGAAATTAACGGCTTGCCTTTGCCTAAACAGCGTGAAGAAATTATTAGTAAACGTCGTCATGGCATGGGTTATTTAGGATTAGGCTCAACCGTCACTATGCTGGGCATGAGATACGGTGATGATGCGTCTTTAGGTTTTACTGATGAAGTGACTAAAGTTTTAGCGATAGAAGGTTGGAAAGCAGGTTTATCGTTGGCTAAAGAAAAAGGTCCTGCGCCTATTATGGAACAATTGTTTACCGTAAATGGTGAAATGCTGCACAAGCGGCCAGAAATGATAACCGATGGCTACAAATTAGGTGACTCTATTTCTGGCAAAGTGTTACATGCAAAATACAGTCGTTATATGCAGAAAATCGCTCAGGAAGAGCCAGAGTTAATTGCTGAATTGATTGAAACCGGCGCGCGCTTTACCCATCACAGTTCTATTGCACCGACAGGTACGATTTCTTTGTCATTAGCCAATAACGCTAGTAATGGCATAGAGCCAAGTTTTGCTCATCATTATTCGCGTAATGTGATTCGTGCCGGTAA
>CAMDOP010000196.1 GCA_945903675.1 Crenothrix polyspora | reverse complement strand
ATCTCCATAAAATGTACCAACAGTTGCCCATTCAGCCATGGTATTTGTAGACGTGACTAATAGCATCAAAAGTATTATTTTCTTCATGTTTGTTCCTTTACTAAAGCAATTGTCCACCCGATAACCCACATAACTGCGATTATCTTTGTAATCCTACGCGCGCCTTCAAATATATTTAATTTCATATGCTTTAATACTTTCGTATAAGTTAATCGCCAACAAATTTTCAGAAGCCTGCTTTACAGCTTTGCCAGTCCTTATAGATTTTGCCATTTTTATGTGAAACAAACGCAAAATCAAATGGATCACTTGTTTTGTTTTTCACGCCTGTTTTTACAATCACACAACCATGAAGCAGTCCGAATGTCCCATAATAGTCACCATTAAAATCCGACTTCATAAATGTCACCGCCGTATCTGGCAACCCAATACCAACAATGGCCAAAGAGAAGTCATTTCCTATTTTGTAGGAGCAAGTTAATTGTTGATTATATTCTTCGGCACATTGCTTGCCTTTGACCAATAAATCATAAGTTGATGCTTCAACCATTGCAAAACTGCACCCACTTAAAAAAGTGGCTAGTATTATTTTTTTCATAAGTGCAGTAATCCAGCTTAGTATTAAAGAATGGATTACCACACTATTAATAGTAAAATACAAGAACTATTCTTTCCAACCTATAAACACACACCTTTTGGGTACAGGCTTTCCGTTAGCATATTCCCACCTAGCAATGGCCATAAGCTCTGGCTCTTCCGACCAGATAAAGGTCAATCTAGTATCTCCAATGGCTCGTTTTTGTTCTAGTTTAAGTAAGCGCAGTTTAATCGACATTATCTTGCTCCAGTCGGTTCAGTCTTTGTTCCATGTCTGCACTCTCTATAACACTTTTAATTGATGCAAGAATCCAAGTCAGCTTACTAGCTTCAGAAGAATCTAATAGGCCACTCCTCGTCTCCCTGTAGAGTTTTGCCATTTCTCGTCTTACGTCTTGAGCGGTATCAAGCTTGGCTCTGCATCTCTTATCGACTATCCGCTTAACTGGTTTACCAGTAAAACCATCGATAACAGTTAAGTTACTTTTCAATTTTGGCATAATCGTACTCGTAAATGTTGCGTTGATGAGTTCCTGCTTCTGGAATGTGTGCAATTCGAGAGAACAATGGCTGAGTTACCAATTTTGATATATTAGAGCGGGGGTACTTGTCTGATTTCAAGCCATGAAGCTCAAGGGCTCTAATAATTGCGTCTTTGCCGATGTAATAACCTGCCCATCGGCTTACGCGGTGATGTTCGACATATCCGTTAGCATTAACGGTAGGCGTCTGTGCATTTAACCATTGAAAAGCGATTTGCACGGCTGGAGTCTCTTTTGTAATATCAGTCATAGTAATTTCCTAAAAAGTAAGTTCTAAATAAAGTCGGTTGTATAAATAGACCTTTGCTACTACTGGTTTCAATAGTCGTATTGGCATCTTTATAATTCAGCTTAACTAAAAGTCTTTTTAGGTAAATACTGTTCAAGCGTTTTTGTTAGTCGAGGTCGCTCGACTAACATTTTTAATTTAAAAAAAATTATGCCCCTTACTGCCCGTAAGATACCTCTTTATTTTTCAAGTAGAGGCAGGCGTAGCCCTACTCCTATGCGGGTTTACGCGGATTGCCCCTAACTGCCCATATAAAAATCAACTTTACTTAACAGTATGCATATACTTATAGGTACATAGGTATGCTTATTATCTTCTTAATATATAAAAAGATAGGGGTAGTTAGGGCAAAAGCTCCGCAGGCAACATTTTAGAAAGGCTCCCACTGCCCTTACTAACAAAAAAAGCTAGGGCAGTGAGGGGGTAATTAGGGTAATTCTTCAGTTTTTACCCATCGATGCTGTCGTACCTTATCAATCATTTTTCTTTCTTTTGTAAAGCCCAATTTTCTCAAGACATTAGCAATACGGAGCTCCACAGGCCTCGTTAAGGATGCTTTTTTTATATCTAAAGCGTACTCAGCGATCTCATGTAAAGGAAAGCTTTTGTAAAACGGTGCCTTAGCTAGATGTGCACCAATTACATCTAACCATTCATCATACAATTCGTGTTCACAATGAACATTACGAGCAAGGTTTTCAGCTAATTCCCAAGCTACGCCAGACTTTTTGAATAGTACAGCTCCCTCAGCCCATAATTGATCTCTATCCAACTCAATCGAGTCAGGATCACACAAACCAACTGACAAAGGAAGCCAGCGTCTTGCTCCCGTTGGATCGCCGAGAAACTCGTTTTGATTCGTTGTGCCAATAAATACACATCTACGGGGGATAATGACTGCACACTCTTTAAATTTTGGAATAAGTTTGTCATGAGTGCGAGATAACAAGGCCTTAATTGATTCAGCATCACGAGTGTTAATGCCTCTTAATTCGCTGATCTCACAAACCTGCACACCTTTAATTTTTCGGGCTGTCTTATCTTCCTCATCATTGAAAGAAATCTCTGCGTAATACTCATGGCTTTTTACTATCGCTGATACCGCTGTTGATTTACGAGCACCTTGAGGACCTATTAAAGTTGGGACTTGATCTACTTTAATCCCTGGCTCTAAGGTTCGTCCAGCTAATGCAGACCACAAATATCGAGATACTGCTGTGGCATAGTCGCTGATATTAGCGCCTAAATACTTAGCGGCAAAATGATCAACCCGTTTATGACCATCCCACGCCAAGCCTTCTAACCAAAGCCTTGCAGAATCAAATTTATTCTTACGAGCCACTAGATGAACGACTTCGCGGATATTGCTACTACTGATTTCAGCAAATCCCTGATCCGATAAACAAATTCGTAATTCTGTATAAACCTCATCTGTAAAAGGTTGCCATCCTCCATTATTTCTTTGAAACATTATTAAATCAGTGAATTGATCATAACCTAATAAATATCCAGTTAAATGGCTAGCAGTTAACCCTTTCTCAAGGTTGCGTACCCCAGATTTTATTAGCCCATCTTTCGTACGGTCAAAAGTAGGGGTTGTTAGAGAAGAAGATACAGGTAATTCAACGGAATTATGGAGATAGTATCTCTTCCCCCCATGAGCAAAAGAATGTATAAGTTTCTTGTGATCATTATTATAGAATTTGGCTGTTGTTTGGCCGTATGCAGTACCTTCAATTGGATCAGCACAAGCTTGCCCATCATACCTATTAGGATCAGCAAGAATGTCTTTTATGGAGACTGTTCCTAATTTTGGGTCAGCAAACGTTATTAAGTAGCTGTCATACAAATCTTGATCAACATTATCAACATTAGCACGAGCATCTTGCTCAGATACACCTTTCTTCATTTGCGCAACAATAGCGCGTTCCTGCCACTCTAGTTTTTTAGAGTTACTTTCCGATTCAATCTCATTTTTGGCAGAGCACTGCAGAGTATTTAGCTTCCTACGTTCATCTTGAGATAGGCTTTTCAAGAATTTAGTATTAAGTAGTTTTTCATCACTATTAGAGCTTGATAGAACTATATCTGGAGCCTTGTAGACTAAACCTTCACCGACAGATGGTGAGCCCACATAATCTAAGCCTTGCCCTTGTGATACTGACAAATCGATAAGTGATCTTATAAGTAATGAACCGTTAGCCGCTAAAGCAATATATCCATGCCCCTTTAGCCAAAGTCGCTCGAATAAAGCCTCTGTAAACCTTGGAATATCCGAAGCATCAAATACAGGGATGTATAGATGGAGACCACCACTATTTTTTGGACTCTCTCCAATTTTTGAGACTCCAGATGAAACAGAAGCTCTACTGATTATTGGGACATTTTGTAAAGCTGGACATATATCAATAATAATTTTTTCTAACTCTTCAGCATTAACAGCTGCCCCGTATAGGCTAGTATCATGATCTAGAAATGCAATACCCGGCTCTTTACGAAATAAAAAATGATCTTTTGTTTTAGCATATTTTTTTTTCTGAAGGTCTTCTTTTACTCTTATTACTATATCAACACAGTCAGTTTCATGGGTACCGTAACCAAAAGCAACACTAGGCGATGCTTCTTGAAGATGCTTTTTAAATTGCTGAAAAGTACAGGTTATTTTTTCTGCTTTGCCTTTTTTTAAGCAGTTGGGGGTTTTAACAAGGGTAGTACCGTTTAACGAATAGGATTTCGAAAGCAGTTCAACGCTCGTGTATTTTGTATAATTAATTTCTACCATAAAGACGCTCGAATTATTCTAACTAATTGATTTGTAGTATAATTAAGCTGTATATTCTGATGGGCTACGCCTGTGGCGGGCGTGGCGTACTTCATAATTGATCACCTAATGAGCTTACTAAGGCTTGAATATCGATTGCTCTCCAAGCAACAGAGCGCTCACCTAACTTTACAGGTTTAGGGTATTTTCCAGATTTGACCCCATTCAGCCATGAAGTTCTACTTATAGGGATAATTGCTTGTATTGGGGGTTGTGCTTTTTTGTCTCCAATGATTAATTGAAGACGAATAAACCCAATTGCTGGTATTGTTTGCATTGTTAATTCTCATAGGAAATTGAAAATTAACTTGTTTTGCTGAGCACAAAAAAAAACGGCAAAACAAGTTATCACTTGTCGTGCCGCCTTTCCAAAAGACATTTTAAATGCTTGCGTACATTACCGTTCTCCCTAAGTCTTTAGTGGTAATCATGCTGAGTCATTTAGCTACGCCTAAAGCATACATTAAGGTTCCAAGATAGCCAATACTTTTTTAAAAAAAGCATATCCTAAGCTCAACTAAATATTCTCAATATAGTTTTTTAAATGCTAAAACCTGTGCGCCATTTTTTAAACCGTCTAGGTAATCACTCCAGCTTTGCATCATGCGTCTCCGCTCATCTAAATATTGCGCCCTGTTATAAGCAGCCCTCACTTGATCTCGAGGTGAATGGGCTAATTGCCTTTCGATAGCATCAGGACTCCAACCTTGCTCATTAAGCAATGTAGATGCTGTTGTTCTGAATCCATGCGCTGTCATCGTATCTGAATCATAACCCAAGGACTTTAGAGCTGTTCTGATTGTATTGTCTGACATAGGCCGCCCATCACCTCGACTAGATGGAAATACATATTGACCACCTCCTGTAAGCGGCCTTATCCCTTCCAGTATTTCTATAGCTTGAGTTGATAGCGGAACAATATGATGAAAATCTGTTTTGGATATATACGGCCTCCATTCTTTAGCCTGTAAATCAATATCGGACCAAAGTAATTGGCGAATCTCTCCTGGCCGCTGAAATAATAACGGCGATATTCTGAATGCTGATTGAACAACAAAAGTACCACGATAATTTCCGATATCTCTGAGCAGTTGCCCAACCAAAGTAGGATCAATTATTGCCGCCCTATGCCTAACCTTTTGTGCTGGTATTTGTTTGGCTACTGGCTGTGAAGGATCATAATCTGTAAAATCATGGACAATTGCATAAGAAAACACAGAACTTATTTCAGCATGAAGTCGATGTGCTGTTTCCAACTGCATCTTCTCTATCAAAGGTCTTAAGGCTGCTAATACATCAGAAGATTTTATTTCTTTAATAGGTAAATCTCCCAATACCGGAAAGGCTAACCTTTCAAGCCTAGAGGTTTTCTTAATTTGTGTAGTTACCGATGTTAAATGTGCTATTGATGCTAACCATTGTCTCGTTAGGTCAGCAAAACTGTTTAGGATTGTTAGCCCGTCCTCTTTTCGTTTTGCATTATCATCGGCTAAATTAGCCAATTCTTTTATCTGTTTCTTTAATTTACTAGGATCAATATCATTTGCTAGTTGCTCACGCACTGCTTCAGCTTTTCGCCTTGCGCTTTCTGTTGTAGTGCTTGGTTATGCACCAAAACTTAATCTATTTTGCTTACCGCTAAAGCGATAAATAAACCGCCATGCTTTAACACCGGTAGACTTTACCAGTAAAACTAAACCATCACCGTCATTGATAGTGTAATCCTTATCTTTAGACTTAGCCGCCCTGTACACCACGTCTTTATTGAGTTCTTTAGCCATTTTATGACACCTTTTGTAATACGTTTGTGATACGTTTGTGACACGTTTGTGACACGTTTTTATGTCACTTTACGCCGTGTCACTATTTGTGTCACT